>JBCCJB010000005.1:0-26040 GCA_039028015.1 Planctomycetota bacterium | reverse complement strand
GATGCGGCCGTCGAGAAACCCGTGCGAGTGGATGCAAGTTGGTCCATCCGATCACCGAATACGCTCACAGCGAGCTCGACGCCATGGTTTACATTGCTTGGGAGCAGACCTTTCCGGAAGATTGAAACGCCCAAGATTTCTGTGTTAGGGACAACGATGACAAGTCGTGTCACCTGTTCGGCCGCAAACGATTCACAAATCATTCTGGCATGGAATGGTTCATCAGCTTGGATCGTTTCAACATCGTGGTGGCTCGGACTGGGCTGGGTCGCTTCCATTGTGATTTTTGTCACGACTGGATGGCTCCTACGGTCCCGGGCGACGACCGAATCGAATCCACAACGAACCCTTCCCGCTGGTTTCGTCATCGCTGTCGTCATCACGATTGCCGCTCTGCTTCTTTGGCCAGAAACTCTCGTCCCACTTTTGTGTTTTGTTCTATTGCCGCTGTGTTTGAGCGGGCTGACCTGGACGATTCAGAATCAGACCACGAAGTCGCACCGATTCGGCTCACCGGATTCGATCGAGCCAGATCGACTCGCATCGTCATCGTTTGCGAGTGCCTTTGAAGTCTCGCCGATCGGCAATGATTCGGGAAATTCGAAGTTCAACGGTGCACGAGATCGCTCGGGCAACGCCGGACGCGATCGACCCGCCCAGTCCAATAACGACTCCGCATCAACGATTGCTCGTTCTCGGAAATGGTCGCTGTCCAAGCCCAAAGATGACTTTTCCAGCTCGGCATTTCGATTAATTGGTTGGATCGTTTTCGCTTCGTGCCCGGTGACACCGTTGGTCGCTGAACCAGCCGGAGCGACGCCGTCGGCCTCCGCTCAATTCGACGTGCTTGTACCAGTCGAACAGAACGGCAAACCGTTGGGAGACAAAGTTTATATCCCTAACACCATCTACGAGCAGCTCTTCCTGACCGACTCCGCTCAAACGCCTCAACCAGCCCGAGTTGCAGCGGCCGCGTACCGCATCGAGGTCACGGGCCCCACTGCCTCGCCCAACAACGTTCCTATCGTTGAGACCGCTTTCTCGGCGACACTTACAATGGCCGCATCGTGCGAGCGGATCTCGCTGCCGTTAGATGCTGCAACCATTCGCGAGATCACCACGGTGTCAAATGGTGTTTTAACGAGATGCCCGTTCGTAGATGCCGAAAACGGATCCACACCAACGCTTATTGTCACGATTCCCAAAAGTGATGCGATCACGTTATCAATCCGCATGACGGGCCAACTGCAGCCGCTTGAAAAAACATGGCGTTATGTTCTTAACGTGCCGCCTGTGCACATCGCATCAGCGGCTTGGCACACTGATCCGAATGTTCGCTTATTAACGGTTCAAGGCGAGCCGGTCGCGACGGCGCCGTCGCACTGGGTGGAACCACTACTAGGTCCCGTTGACACGTTGACGTTCGACTTTCTGCTCGAAGATCAACCAAAGCCATCGGCCGTTACTTCATTTGATGACGAAATCGCGGAGCAAAGTTGGCGACGTTTGGACTGGATCCACTTGCATTCGGGGTCCGACGACAAATCCCGCAAGACGTACTCAAAGCACGATTTGATTTTTGAGTGCGAGCTTCAACCGGACAAAGCAATGCTGCGGGGCAGTGTGGTTGAAATCACTTGGTCGTCATTGCCGACGACTGTTTCAGGCACTAATGCCTACAAGACTAATGAACAACGCGACTTGGATAACAAATGGTTGATCCTGGGGCAATCCTGGTCGATCCTCGATGCGGAGTCTGATCGCGTGACCGTGGAGAAGCAACTGGAAGATGATCAACCAATTCGATTACTTCGTTCATGGACCATCAGCCACGAATCGGACTCGGCACAGCCATTCTGGCGACCACCAGTCGCTCGTTTGCGAACATCGCCCCATCGCGACACGCTAACGATATCGACAAGTCATCCCAAGATTGATCGACATTGGTTCGCATGGACATCTGTGGGTCGTGGCAACGTGACCTGGCAATCTACAGCACCCACAACCAGTGTCACCGACGAATCGTTCTTCAATCGCTGGACAGGAACGCTGGGAAGATTGGATCAAGCAATCGAAAGGTCCAATCCAGATCAAGCAGATCGCAGTGACTACGGATTGATTTGGCTTCCCGACGATGAAGCTCTGGATCAGCTGAAACGACGCGATGCGGCGTCTCAACCCATGAGCCGGTCCGTTGTGACCAGTTCACATCATGTTGATTGCGGTCGTGCAATGCATCGCATTCGGTTTACGTTGCGGGTGCCCGCTACCGAAACGACATCCGGCACCGAAACGATATCGCTAGGCCAATCGTCGCAATACCGAATCGATGTGCCCGCCGACGCTCAACTAATCAACTGGAGCATCTTTCCATCGGTCGCTCGACCGATTCGTGATGCTGTCACGAAGCGGGATGCTGACACGGCGTTTCCAGATCGCGACCGCCGTCAGGCGTCGCAGATGATGTCGCTAGATTGCGAACCGATGCAACTCGTTCGTTCTCAAACCAGTTCGTTTTTTCTGTTGTCATCTGATCGCCGAGGCCGAACCATCGATATCGAAGCGGTCGTCAAGAATGATCGCAAGAATTCGATGCTATTGCCGCTTTTTCGCTACGCTTCGGTCGCTGCGGGACCCCGAAAATCTGGTGTTTCGCAAGTCGAAAATGTCTCTGATATCGAAGAGCCGTTGCAAATAGTGCCCGAGGATTTCGCCCACGAATTGATCGTCACTCGAGCAAGCGATGCGAAAGTGACATGGGTCGAGTCTCCTTTGGCAAAGGTTTCAAACGTGACCAACCGAACCGCCGAACTGCTCGCTGAAGAACGCTTGCTTGTCGGTCGTTGGACGTCACGATCAAGCGAAACGCCGCCGTGGCTGGATGCGAATCTGCAGCTGGACACCACAGTGCCACGTCTCCGTTGCCAACCCAAAACGATTCAATATTCAGGTCAGGCAAAGATCACCTTGCAGTGGCAGGATGGCCGCTGGACGATGCGTGCGGACTTGAAGATCGATGCCAAGTCGCCTCCGGATTTCATCGACATTGAAATTCCGACCCCCTGGTGCGACGACGTGCAGATTGAGCCACTGCTGGCATCGTCACAGCAACCAACGATGGACCCAGCGCGAAAGGTGTTGAGAATCGCGTTGCTACCACCGAACGAATCATCTGGATCATCGGTCAGTGAGTTATCGATCTTAAGCACCTTGGCTGATGTGGACATGGCTCGTGTTTCGGCACCCAGTATTCGATGGCTCGGTGCGTCCGAGACCACCATCGATGTGGTGGTCCCAAAACAATTAATCAACGAACCAATCCGATGGCGAAGTCGAGGCGCCTCTCGCGTCGCCAAATCACGATGGCGCGACACACTAAGCGACTCAAAGGACACAATAGCGGCCAAGACTCAACCAACTCAAAATGAGTCGAGTCCTGAATCAAGCGATTCGATTGTCTTCGCCGTCACGAATAATGCGTGGTCAATCGAACTGCTGCCGCTTCCTGTTCGGGTCGGCAAATCAACGACCATTCATGCTGATCATCAAGTCTGGATCGGCAATGCGTCGGGAAGATCCTCATCAGTTTTTCGTACGATGAGTTCTCAACATCCGTCAAACCTCGTTTTCGTTCGTAGCCAATATCTTTATCTACCCGGGGACGCGTCATCGATCACGCTTTCAATGCCAGATGGCTTGGAATTGCTTGGCATTTGGTGCGGATCGGAGCCTGCTGACATCATGTCGCAATCCACTTCAAATTTGAGTGGATATCGAAACGTGACACTGCGGGTTCCCTTCCGTCGGCTGGCGCAATCCCTGGTTGTCCTGGCTGAGCACAACGCTTCCGCTAACGAGCACAAACCGTCCAATCACGCGTGGCGTCTGAACCTGCCGCGTTTGCAAAAGATGCCGGCTGAAACATCGACTATTGAACTTGTTTGCGACACGCGTGCTCTAAGTCTCCGGTCACGATCACTCAGCCCAGAGAACAGTCCATTATGCTCAGATGTTCAACCTGACGATCGTGCGCGCGTTATCGCCAACAGCATCACCAAAGCCATCGAAGCGTCCGCCGATACCCTGGCTGAAAGACGCGATGATGAGGTTGCCTGGTGGTTGCGTGATTGGTTTCGTTTGTATGCCAATGGCGTTGCCGTTGTTGGTCGATCGCCACCCTGGGCGGAAGAAATCGATGAGTCAGCAGCGGAGACCCCGCAAAGCGATGACCAGCAAACTGATCGAACCTGGCTCGAGATGAATTCCAAGATGAAGGCTTTGATGGACCGCTATCCCATCACAGTACAACAGATCGCAGCAAATCCCATTGAAGGGTCATTATCCGCACCGCCGACAATGAAATTGTCGCCACCGATGAGACCCTGGCGGACCCTTCGCGCTGACGGTGAAATTGCCTCCGTACCGTTGCCGCTGATTCAAACGAAGTCCAGCCGCGTTCCGGACGCAACGACTGCCACGCGGGGTATGGCGTTGATGATGACGTGCTTGTGCTTGATTGTTTTGTGGCCGCGTCGTCGAACGATTTCGCCACGTGTGTCTTCGTGGTTGCAATGGCTTTCATCACCCGCGTCGTGGCTGTTCTTATTGGGACTCATCGCGTTTCCGCTGGTGCCCTGGTCAATTGCGTTCGCGTTGATGGCAACCGCGGTAATCCTAGGTGGGTTTGAGTCAATCTGGCGATGGATTACTGGCCGCGCTAGAACGGTTTTGCGGCCGTGAGCTCATCGCAAAGCCACAATGCTCAACCTATGGCATCTGAACGCTGGATCGCTAACGGCGTGCCTCGGCGTGTTTACTTGGATCATGCCGCAACGTCGTGGCCCAAGCCACACGCGGTACTGGAGGCAATGAAAGGCTATCTCAGCGATATTGGGGCCAGTGCTGGCCGAGGTGCGTATCAATCTGCCAGGCAAGCCAATCAAATCGTCGATACGCTGCGTCATCAATTGGCACAGCGCATTAACGCTAATGAAGAACGCGGCCACGATGCTTCGATTTCGCTTCACTCCGGATGCACGCTCGCCATCCACACGTTGATCGAATCGTTACAGATTGACGGCCCCTTTGATGTGTTGGTTTCCGCCGCCGACCATAACGCGGTGATACGAGGTTGGCACCATCGATGCCAACGTGATGGTGGACAATTCATCGTCGTGCCAACTGATGCCGCAGGCCGTATCGACGTCGATGCACTCAACGACGCAATCACCGCAAAAACGCGTGTCATCGCCGTGACCCACGCATCCAATGTGACGGGATTCGTTCAACCGATTGACTTGATCGGCAAGCACATCAAAGCGGTCAACGAAGATCGCGACCCGGATCAACAGATATTCTTTTTTTCCGATGCAGCGCAAACCTTTGGCTATCTACCGGTCAATGTCAGCGAGTTTGGCGTCCACGGATTGGTAGCACCCGCACATAAAGGATCAAAAGGCCCGCCCGGCATCGCAATGCTTTATATCGATCCGGCGTGGCATCATCGAGTGCATCCCGTTGTTCATGGTGGAACAGGTCACGACGGTGCGTCGATGACGATGCCAACACGCCTACCCGGCAAATTGGAAGCAGGGACGATGAATCTGCCCGCCGTGGCCGGTTGGCTGGCGGCGCTTGAGTTGGAGGATGACGACAGCGGTGGAGATGATACCGAGTTGGCTTCCCTTTCGGCTCACCTCCATGCCGGGCTCGCCTCCATTGATTCGGTTCGCGTGATTGGCCAACCCGGGCCGTTGCCCATCGCGAGTATCGAATTCGAATCGGAACTTTCGCCTCAAGAAGCCGCCGCCATTTTGGATTCCGAATTTGGCATCGAAGTGCGTGCGGGTCATCACTGTGCCGCTCGGATTCACAATTGCTTGAAGACGGAACGCCTGGGCACGCTACGCTTCAGTGGCGGGCACACGACGACAATGAACGAGATTGATTACGCCGTTGATGCCGTCATGCAGATTGCGGAATCGGTTCAAGCCCTCGGCAGCGTCTCGTCATCGCAATCGCCGATACCGACGCAAAGACGACGTTAGCAATCGAGCCTTTGTTGCAGCTGTATCAGCCTACAAACGAAAAACACCCCGGTGGCTCAATGGTCCACCGGGGCGTTTGAGTGTCACGTCTGCTGAAGACAGTGCCATCGTTCACAACGTATTCGCCAGGCGGCGAAGTTGTTTAGCGAACGAAAGCGGCACTGGCTTGAATGACGCGACGATTGCGAGAAATGCTTGCCGACGGATCGACGATCGGAGCCGGAGGCATGGGAGCTGCAGCAGGTGCGGGTGCGGCCATGGGAGCAGCCATCACGGGCGTGCCACATCCGCATCCGGTGTCGCATCCGCCACAAGTGTCGCATCCCATGTCACAGCAGGAGCTGCTCTTCTTGCTGCACAGGTTGCCGAACAACTTTTGCAACAAACCGCCCTTGCTTGGGCTGCTGCATCCGCTGTCGCAGCAGGTGGGCTCGCAGCAAGTGGGCTCACATCCGCAAGCCGGCTCGCACGAGGCACAGCCACAGTCAGCAACTTCGCAACCGCAAGCGGGTTCGCAGCAAGTCGTGTCACAGCATGAGCTGCTCTTGCTGCCGAACAATTTGCTCAGCAAACCACCGCACGATGGCTTTGAGCTGCAGCCGCTGTCGCAGCAGGTGGGCTCGCAGCAAGTGGTTTCGCAACCACAAGCAGGCTCGCACGAGCTGCAACCGCAGTCAGCAACTTCACAGCCGCAAGTGGGCTCTTCGCAGCAGCCACATGCAGGAGCTTCGCAACCGCAAGTCGGCTCTTCGCAGCAGTCACTGCAAGTCGCTTCGCAGCCACAAGTTGGCTCTTCGCAGCAGCCACATGCTGGAGCTTCACAGCCGCAGGTAGGCTCTTCACAGCAATCGCTGCAAGTCGCTTCGCAGCCGCAAGTCGGCTCTTCGCAGCAGTCGCTGCAAGCAGGTGCTTCACAGCCACATGCGGGTTCGGCACAGCAATCGCCACAAGGAGCTTCACAGCCACATGCGGGCTCTGCACAGCAGTCGCCACAAGGAGCTTCACAGCCACATGCGGGTTCTGCACAGCAGTCGCTGCATGCAGGAGCTTCACATCCACATGCGGGCTCGGCACAGCAGTCGCCGCAAGGGGCTTCACAGCCACATGCCGGCTCAGCACAACAGCTGGGCGTTTCGCAACAAGAACTGCTCTTGGAGCAGTTGATGCCCAGCATTCGGTCTAGCAAGTCAAATCCGTAGCTTTGCGTACAGATCGAGCTCGCTAAGACCATGGTCAAGGTTAAAATGGTCCGCTTCATCGGAGATTCTTCTCCCTCTCTAGAAATTGCGGGTTTAGATCGAAGAATCCGAACGCCGGTGGACGCTGCTTTAAACAAAACGATCCCGTTGCATGAACGCGTTCAACATCGACATGGTGTGCTTGCGGGGACGCGGTCGTTGGACGAAGTCGCCGACGATCATTTCCCGGCATGACACCGAAAACTCCGACGAGCCAGGTGCGAGCACCCAGCCCGCTGACTTCGTTCAGTTTTCTTGTCTGCGTTGAATCTGTCCCTCAGCAACACGGCAGTTGCCAATAAGACCGATCGGTAAAACATCTTTCCGTGATTCGTTTCTTCCACCGCCGACATCCGCTGTCGACGGTGCTGGGTCTGCTCGACTGGTTCAAGACCGCCGAACAACCTTGGATATCGGCGCCCCATCTTCTCTATTCCAGCTCAACAGCAGTTTTTTGATGGGTTGTTAAGGTTTGACGTCTGGTCCCGTTCTTCGCCCGGAGCGGTTTACCCAACCGATTCGAGCCCCACCAATACGCACCAGTTTTCTGTTGCAATCACGGTCCTCAGACAGATTCTCAAGTCAGCAATGAACTCCAAATCAGCGGAGACGCACCGCATGCCAAATCCCGACGACAACGCCGCTCCGACCGCAACATTCGTGGACTTGAGTACGATCGAGCCAGTCAATTGTCCTTGCGGATGGGCCAGGCGTGCATTTGCTGGCAATCCGAATTTTCCAGGGACAGTTCATCTGACTGAGATCACCGACGATGCCGTATCGCATTATCACCGTGAACACACTGAGCTTTACGTGATCTTGGATTGCCCCGACGCCGCCGCCCTTGAGATTGAAGGGCAACGCCACCCGGTCAAACCACTCAATGCGATCTTGATTCCACCAGGCGTCAGCCATCGCGCGGTGGGTCGCATGAGAGTGCTAATCGTCTGCGTTCCAGATTTTGATCCTGCCGACGAACACCCATCGAAGTGAACTCTCTACAATTTGTCTTATCGAAGTTAAGCTATTAGTCGTCGTAATCTAAAACGTCGACAAGCATGCCGAAATTCATTCCATTGATAAAATCGTGGTTGCTATTGGAACAAGCATCTTTCGCTTTGTTTGACGTCAATCGCGGTACCGCCGCGCTCGCTTTTGCTCGGCCCGCGACTAGACCTCGGGTATGGCAGTTGAGTCTACCGGTGTTGATCTGCTTAACGCTAATTCTGAGTGTTGCCGGCGCGACCGCAGACGAGTCGAATTGGACGTATTGGCGGGGACCCACCTTTAATGGCACTGCCGATGCGGACGGTTTATTTGACGATTGGGATGCCGATGGCGGTGACGGCAGCAACCTGCTTTGGAAACGAGAGGACTTAGGCGCACGAAGCACGCCGGTAGTCCTCAACGGAAAACTCTACGCAATCACCCGCGTCGACCCTGGCACACCAACGGAAGGTGAGCGTGTCGTCTGTCTGGATGCTGCGACAGGAAAAACGCTCTGGGAAAATCGATTCAACGTTTGGATGTCCGACGTCCCCGACACCCGCGTGGGATGGTCCAGCGTCGTGGCAGATCCCGAAACCGGCAACGTTTATGCACTGGGTGTTTGCGACCTGTTCATGTGCATCAATGGGGATACAGGCGAAACCATCTGGAGCATGCCCTTGCATGAGCAATTTGGCATGCTTAGCACCTACGGTGGTCGCACCAATTTCCCAGTCATTCACGAAGACCTGGTCATCATCAGCGGCATCATCATTAACTGGGGTGATCGAGCCAAACCCAATCACCGCCCATTGGCCTTAGACAAGCATACGGGCGAAGTCGTTTGGTTCAGCGGCACGCGTGATTTGCCGTATGACACAACGTATTCATCGCCATCGCTGGCGACGATCGATGGGCAGCGTCAACTGATCATGGGCACCGGCGACGGTGCCATCTGGGGTTTTCAGCCACGCACGGGAAAGCCGCTGTGGAATTATCAGTTATCACGGCGTGGGATCTTCGCCACACCGCTTGTCGACGGGAACCGGGTTTTTGCGAGTCACAGTGAGGAGAACATTTCCGGCGTCTCGATGGGTGCCGTGGTCGGTTTGGAAGTCTCTGGAGCCGGAGACGACACGACCGTCACAGAGCTTTGGAAACTAGAAGAACTGGTTGTTGGACGCAGCGCGCCCGTGCTGGTTGAGGGTCGTTTGTATGTCGTCGATGATCGTTGCAAATTGTGGATTATCGATGCCGCATCAGGGGATCTGATTGCCGAACGAATCGCGATCGGAGACCGCAAACAGTGGCCCTCGCTTCTGTATGCCGACGAGAAACTGTACGTCTTCACGGAAAATGGACGCTGGGCAATTCTGGATCTCACCGACGATGGCGTTGAGTTCCTCAGCAAGGGTCGGATCCGCAACGAGGCTTTCTATGCATCGCCGGTGCTTGCGGGCGGACGCATGTTCATGCAAGGCACGTCGTCGCTGTACTGCCTGGGCAATGGCATGGCCACACAGTCCCCCGTGATCCTGGCCGAACAATTGGTTGGCGAAACGCCGATTTCCGATCATCCCCATGCCACGCAGTTATTAGTGACGCCAGGTGAAATGCTGCTTTCCCCTGGAGACTCCGCAAAACTTGAGGTGCGTCTGTTTAACGAACTCGGACAACAGCTCGAGGATCCGGATCTCGACGATGTTCGGTTCGAAGTGATCGGACCCGGGACCATTCAGAATCACGCGTTCGTCGCGGACTTAGACTCGGCACACGATGCGGCAACCATCATTGCCTCAATCGGTGACGTGACAGGGTCCACGCGAGTTCGAATTGTGCCGCCGCTTCCATGGTCATTCACGTTCGATGACTTGTCCGACCCACCCATTTCGTGGGTCGGTGCACGCTATCGGCACTTGATCCGCGAAGTCGATGGTTCGCCGGCCCTGGTGAAGGTCAGCACGATCCCCAAGGGTGCACGAAGTCGCGCGTGGATGGGCAGCAGCCAGTTGGCCAATTACACCATCAGTGCTGACGTGCGTGGCAATCGTTCCAACGATCAGCTTCCCGACATCGGGCTGACAGCACACGGTTACGTTTTGGATTTGATGGGCAACAGCCAACAAGTTCAGATTCGAAGTTGGTCTCCGCAACTACGAATGGCACAAACGGTTGATTACCCTTGGGTTGAAGATCAATGGTACCGCATGAAATTGCGTGCTGAGATTCGGCCAACACCTGACGGTCACGTTGCCGTGCTCAGCGGAAAGGTGTGGCCGCGCGATCAAGATGAGCCTGACCAGTGGACGGTCACGGCAGAGGATGCCTCGCCAAATTTGGCAGCAAGTCCTGGTTTGTACGGCAACGCGAAGGTGGCCGAACTGGCCATCGATAATTTAGAAGTGACGGCCAATCCATGACGCTCGGACGCGTTTGAATAGCCTTGACTTCGCCTGGAAACACTTTCGCCACCACGATCCAATTTCCCCACTCAGTTTGACCCCACGATGCGATCTGAAATTAACGCTTGGTGCTTAATGCTCGGCGCGGCCGCGGCCGGAACGTTGTTCGCAATCCTGTTTTCAGGGTGTGCTATGCCTGCCGTTGCGGCCGATGCGAAAGCAACGTTGCTCGTCGCGGCTCCTGATGTGGATCGGTCAACAACACCGAGCGTCGATGAGTTCCAGAAGCCATCCGACGTGCTCGAGTCCGGTGACGAATGGCCGCAATGGGGCGGCACCCGCGTTCGCAACAATGTGCCAAACGTTTCCAATTTGCCTGATAGCTGGAATATTGGAAAGTTTGATCGTCGAACTGGTGATTGGGACGGGTCACGTGCCGAGAACATTCGTTGGTTTGCGGCCTTAGGCTCGCAGACTTACGGCAACCCTGTCGTTGCTGGCGGAAAAGTGTACGTGGGTACCAACAACGGCGCGGGGTATTTGAAACGCTATCCCAATCGTGTGGATCTGGGTTGCTTGATTGCGTTTGATCAACAAACCGGCGACTTTTTGTGGCAGCACAGTAGCGAGAAACTAATCACCGGTCGTGTTCACGATTGGCCACTGCAAGGCATCTGTTGTGCTCCGCTGGTCGAAGGCGAGCGATTGTGGTTCGTCACCAGTCGAGGCGAAGTTCGGTGCCTGGATACCGAAGGCTTCTACGACAACGAAGACGATGGTGTCGTAATCGATGAAACGGTCATGGTTGGGTCGCTGATGAACTCCGGTGAAGGCAGTGACTTCGAAGATGCATTAGCCGCGCTCGGCGATGGTAAATTGAGCTCGGCGATCGAGACAATTCTCGTCGATTCCGGACATGCGGCCGACGGCAGCATCACGGTGACAAGCGTCCAAGAAGGCAAGGTCTGGTCCGCAACGGGAAATTTTGGTGGCGTCAATCGCGAGCTCACGATCAAACAGATCGGGCCCAAGCTCATCATGTTCAAGCAACTGGGCGTCAATGACAAACGCGATGCCGACGTGATTTGGGTCTTCAACATGATGGACGAGCTGGGCGTGTCACAACACAACATGTGCTCGTGCAGTGTTACCTCCTACGGTGATCTCTTATTCGTTAACACGAGCAACGGCTTGGACGAATCGCACATCAACTTGCCAGCCCCCGAAGCACCCAGCTTCATCTGCATGAACAAAAATACCGGCGAGGTCTACTGGACTGATGATTCTCCCGGCACCAATATTCTTCACGGCCAATGGAGTTCACCGTCGGTGGAAGTTCTGGGTGGTGTTCCACAAGTCCTTTTTTGTGGTGGTGACGGAATCCTTTACAGCTTTCGAGCCGATGAGGGAACTAATGGCGAGGGGGAGCTGTTATGGCAATTTGATTGCAACCCCAAAGAGTCAAAGTGGGTGCTGGGTGGTGAGGGCACTCGAAACAATTTGATCGCAACACCTGTTGCCTATGACGGGCTGGTCTACGTCGCCGTCGGTCAGGATCCCGAGCACGGCGAAGGAGAAGGACACTTATGGTGCATTGATCCAACGAAACGAGGCGATGTCTCGTCGCAATTGGCCGTCGCCATCGCGGATGATGGCCAACGTGTTCCCATCGAGCACCGTCGCATCCAAGCCGTTGAACCCGATAATGGCGAAGCCGCTATCGACAACCCAAACTCAGCGGTGGTGTGGCACTATTCGCTTGCTGATCAGAACGACGATGGCGAAATTGATTTCGAAGAAGAAATGCATCGCAGCTGCGGCACGGTCGCAATCAAAGACGATGTTATTTACATCGCGGATTTCTCAGGTCTAGTGCATTGTCTTGATGCCAAAGGCAAGCCCGATGGATCGGCGAAAGTCCATTTCACGTATGACATGTTCGCCCAAAGCTGGGGCAGTCCACTGATTGCCGACGGAAAGGTCTTCATTGGTGATGAAGATGGTGATGTCTGTGTCTTCGAATTCGGTGCCGATAACAATGAACCGATTGAAGAAATCAACATGGGCACCAGCGTTTACAGCACTCCTGTTGCGGCGGACGAGACGATCTTTATTAGCACGAAGGATAAACTCTTCGCAATTGGCAAACCCCGCGACAACACAGCCGAATGACTCTCGGGGGCCATCGCAACCTCGCGACCATTTGTCTGGTTCTGCTTGGCTGTAATCAGTCGACTGCACAAGAACCAGGTCTTGATCAAGAGCTAAAACGCGCTCAGCGAATCGAATCATCCGAGCGGCCCGGATCCGCTGAGCAACCCAACATTCTGTTTGTCCTTTGCGACGATCATCGCTTCGATTGCTTGGGCGCTGCCGGGCATCCGTTCTTGGAAACGCCTCACCTGGATGCGATGTGTCGTGATGGGGCTCGCCTGACACGAGCCTATGTGACGACATCGCTTTGTTCACCCAGTCGGGCAAGCATCCTGACGGGACTCTACGCCCACAATCACCGTGTTGTCGACAACTACCACCCGGTCGATCCTGAGCTGACGTTTTTCCCCGAACAACTTCAGACGGCTGGATATCAAACCGCCTTCATTGGCAAATGGCATATGGGCGGGGACACCGATGACCCGCAACGCGGCTTTGACCACTGGGTTTCATTCAAAGGTCAAGGCACCTACTGGCCCGACGGCCACGGCACGACCCGAGAAGTTCCGCAAACGACCTACGACGGATTCAATGTCAACGGGCGGCGTGTGGATCAACAAGGCTACATCACCGACGAATTAACCGATTACGCGATTGATTGGCTTGCAAATCGAAATTCCGATCAGCCATTTTTCCTCTACGTCAGCCACAAAGCGGTGCATGCGGACTTTGTTCCCGCCGATCGTTATCGAGGGCGATACGAAAACCAAGCTCTACCCATTCGCACGCCAACGATCGACGCAATGCGTCAAGGCAATCTGCCGATGTGGGTGATGAATCAACGAAACAGCCGCCACGGCAGTGACTTTGGATACAACCTGCCCGATTTTGATCCAGCGGTGTATTACCGTCGCTATTGCGAGTCGCTGCTTGCCGTTGACGACAGCCTAGGCCGACTACGAGCGTTCTTGGACAAGCATTCACTCGCCTCCAACACGATCGTTATTTACATGGGCGACAATGGCTTCCAATTTGGCGATCATGGATTGATCGACAAACGGACCGCCTACGAGGCGAGTGCCAAAGTGCCGCTGATCATCGTCGCGCCGGGGCAAATCATACCTGGACAAACGTTCGACGGTTTGGTCGGAAACATCGACTTCGCGCCGACACTTTTGGAGGCCGCCCAAGTCCAATCCGTATCACGCATCGATGGCCAAAGCGTTTGGGAAGCGCTCACGTCGAGCGATTCAACATCACTCGAAGGGCGGACACTTCTTTACGAGTACTACTGGGAACGCAACTATCCGCACACTCCCACGCTGCACGCCATCATCGGATCACGATACAAGTACATTCGCTGCCACGGATTGTGGGATCGCGACGAGCTGTATGATTTGGAGACTGACCCTGACGAAATGATCAATTTGATTGACTCGCCTCAGCACACGCAGCGACGCCTGGACCTGAACGAAGCTCTCTGGAACTTACTGATTCAAAGTGGGGGCGAGGATTTGCCACTGCTGGAAGACCGAGGCCCACGATTTCCGTGGCGACATCCCGACCATGCGAATCAGGCATCGTTTCCAACTGAATACTTCCGCCTCAAAGAGCCACAACCGCCACTAAAGTGAGTTGGTGCTAGCGATGACGGCGTGTCAGCATGCGTCGATTAATGCACTGAACCGTTATGCGTTGCCTGCAATCCGGTATGCCTTGCCAGCAATCAGGCAGCTGACCTCGTCGTTTGAAATCGACACCCGGGCAACTCCTGCTCGCTTCGGCGAACGAGGCACGGATCGGTGTGCGGCAAGATGCCGCCATATCGCTTGCACGTCTTCGCGGTCTTGGTTCAGCAAAGTTACAGTACAAGACTACAATCCATGCCTTGTTCCTTTTCTCCCGTGACCCGTTGAGTTTCCAGATCCCGAGTCCACTGTTTCGTACGATTGCGGTCGCGATAACGACTGGAATCGGAATGTTGCTCGCAACGGTGAACCCAGTCCATGCAGCTGGGTCTCGATTCGCACACTCCGATGGTAATGCGAGATACCTGCATCACATCGTGCTGTACGACATCGATAATCGAAAAATCGGCGAAGAATCGACTCGTCCCTATTCGACGCGAAACACGTGCGGCCGCTGCCACGATTACGAAACGATTGGTCACGGGTGGCATTTCAACGCGTTCGCCCGCGAGATCAATGCGGGACGACCAAGCGAACCGTGGGTTTGGAGCGATTCTCGCACAGGCACACAATTGCCGCTGAGCTACCGCGGCGGTGTCGGAACGTTTGATCCCGACCAACTCGACCTTAGCCCGTTCGTCATGACGCGGCACTTCGGCGGACGCTTGCCCGGCGGTGGTTTGGCGGATCCCGCTAACCGAACTGGAGACGATTCCAACACGGATGCAAAACCCGATCCGCGCTGGCAATTGACTGGCGCTCTAGAAATCGATTGCATGATTTGTCATGCCGTGTCGGGTGCTTACGACTTTGAATCGCGACGAGCCCAAATCACCGACGAGAACTTCGCGTGGGCACCAACGGCAGGATTGCGTTTGGGCACCGTTGACGGCCGCGTCTCACGGATTCGGGAAGGTTCCGATCCGGATGACGAAAAAGTCCAAGCGAAACTACCGACGGTCACGTACGATTCGCGACGATTCAACGCGGACGGAACCGTCTTTATGGATCTCGTTCGGATGCCAACCAACAACGCATGCTACCAGTGTCATAGCCAACGACAGTTGGGAAGCGGCGGCATCGAACAACGCTGGGTACACGATCAAGACGTGCACATCACTGCCGGAATGAGTTGCGTCGATTGTCACCGCAATGGCATCGATCACCATATCGTCCGAGGTTATCCCAACGAATCGCATCCGTCAGCGGTTAACGTCGCGACGCTGTCATGCCAAGGATGTCACCTTGGGGTTGAGGTGGAGCCCCAGCACTCGATGATCGGCGACCACTCCGAGGTGCAGCCTGATGTGACGTTGGCCGCACTCGTCACCGACGAGCTATCGAGGCATTTGCAGCCAGGACGATTGGGTTCCCCCTATCCCGCACACCAAGGTTTGCCACCAATCCATTTTGAAAAACTATCGTGCACGGCCTGCCACAGCGGTCCGATCCCGGGCCGCGAAGCCATTGGCTTGATGACATCACTGTCGCACGGCTTGGGAGAGAAAGGTCATCGCACCGGTCACGAGCTTCCCTCCATCCAAGGTCCGATTTACGCACCAGCAACAACGCTGCCGCACCCCAAGAACGAGAGCAGTGAGACGCAGTCGGGCACAACAGCCGACCATGCGGTAACACAAGACACGCCAAGCCACCAACCCGTCACGCCGCAGCGAGCTCTTTGGCCCGCTTACTGGGGCACGATCGTGGATGGCGAAGTTAAGCCGCTGCCGCCTGAAGAGATTTACACGGCAACCCGTCGCGCTTTGCGTGTCAGGAAAGACTTCGTTGATGAGGTGGTGCTTAAAGATCCCGACAAACCGATTTTTGATGAAAAGGTCTTCGCCGCTTTGGATGCGATTGAAAAAGAGATGGATATCGACACGCCCGTTTATGTCTCCACGGGACAAGTCTTTATTCGCGGCGATGAGGAAGGCGTACTCACGACCGCGAGTGTTTCCAACACCGAAGCGATCGGCATGGTGCGTTGGCCGATTGCTCACAACGTCCGCCCAGCCGGCTGGTCTCTGGGTGCAACTGGTTGTTTGGAATGTCACGCCGACGACGGGCTTATCTTTGAGTCGACGGTGGTGGCCAAAGGACCCGCCCAAGTTGAGTCCGAACCTATTACCATGGCGTCACTGCAAGGCATTGACGAGTTATCGCGATCCCGGTGGAACCAACTATTCGCGGGCCGCAAGCAGTTCAAGATTCTCACCGCGTCATCGCTTGGTGTCATCGTTTTGGCCATCCTATTTTGCATCGGATTGCAAACGCGTCGTTTGACCGGAAGCCGACTCACATGATTCGGCAATTAGAGCGATTGGCAATGGCAGCTGTGGTGATCTCGGCTCTGATGTTGTTTGTGACCTCGACGCCATCAATACGTGGCGAAGAGCTACACGGGCTTTGGTTGATGGCGCACATGGGGTCAAGCGGTCTTTTTGTCGTCGCCTTACCCGTCCAAGCGATCCTCTTTGTGTGGCTTCAGGTCATCATGCCCGCAATCACCATGACCGAGCGCTCGCTCTTAATGGCACTTTATGTTTTTGGCGGGTTGTCGATCGGAACCATGTTCGCCTGCATGTTGCCCGTACCCGATACCGTTTCAATGCGCAAACTCATTTGGGTTCATGGTTGGATTGGCATGGTGGTTGTCGCTTGGTTGATTCCGATCGTTGTGACGCGGCTCAAAACGCGACCCGGTATTGTCAAAGCCACCAAATCTTCTTGAGCCGATCGCGGCATGAGCACTTCATCTGGTTCGCGTCGCCGCATTCATATCCACGGTCAATTGATGTTGGTCGATGCCGAGCGGTCAAAGCATGTCACGCTTCGGCGTGGCACCGTGGTGGTGGATGACGACAAAATCGCGGAGGTGGTCGTCGATGACCAACCAAACCAATTTGATTTTGGCGGACCGGACTATTTGATCGCTCCGGGATTGGTCGATACTCACCTCCATTTGCCGCAATTCGACATGATTGGTGCGCACGGATTGCCGCTACTTCAGTGGCTGGCTGAACACACCTTTCCCGCTGAAGTGAAGTGGAAAGATCTCGACTATGCCACGGCAATGACTCATCGAGTGATCGACCAGTGCTTTTCCCACGGCACCACGACGATCGCAGCCTATGCCACATCAGATGCTCAATCGGCTCGGTCCGCTCTCACAACAGCACGTCAACGAGGCATCGCGGGCGTAATTGGCCAGGTGTGGATGGATCGCAATGGGCCGGACGCATTACTCGGGGATGCGGCATCATTTACCGAATCGACTGCGGAAGCGATTGAAGATGCTCATCCTCGAATGAACGCCGCGATCACACCACGATTCGCAGTTTCATGTACGCAAGAACTCCTTAAAGCAGCCGGGCAATTGGCATCCGAAAAACAAGCCATCATCCAAACCCATTTATCGGAGACGCGGGCCGAATGTGACTTGGTTCGAGAATTGTTTGACGGACTGGACTACGTCACCGTTTACGAATCGGCGGGTCTGATGACGGACCGCGCCATACTCGGCCACGGCATTCACCTGACCGATCCCGAACGGCAGCGCATTGCAAGTTTGAATGCTCACGTTGCCCACTGCCCAACCGCCAATTCATTTTTGCGGTCTGGCGTCATGCATCGTCATGCTCATCTGGCCGCAAACGTTTCGATCTGTCTGGGAAGCGACATCGGAGCGGGATACGAGCGATCAATGGTGCGCGTGGCTCGATCGATGATTGAGGCTGCCGCAATCGCCGGCGGTGATCTTCCCAGCGCGACACACGGATGGTGGCAGATCACTCACGGTAACCATGCGGTTTTGTTTCCGGATCGAACATCGGGTTTGGTAGCCGGATCGGATGCCGACGTCGTTTTAATTCAGCCCGATGTTCACTGGGAACCTTCGTCCCCATCCGAATCGCTTTCGCGGTTGATGTTTGCTTGGGATGATCGCTGGGTGAAACAAACGATGGCCGCCGGACGCATCGTTTATCCAACTGGGGCTTGAGCAGCCTGTTTGGCTGCCAGAAGCGTATTGTGAAGCAGCATTGCAATGGTCAGCGGACCAACGCCTCCAGGGACCGGCGTGATCGATGAAGCAACTGACGTTGCTTCATCGAACGCCACATCACCAACCAACCGGTCATCAACGCGATTGATACCAACATCAATCACGACGGCGCCCGGACGAATCATGTCACCTCGAATCATTTCGGGGCGCCCAACAGCCGCGATCAAGATATCGGCCTGTCGGCAAATATTTGCTAGATCCTTGGTCTGACTATGGGCAAGTGTCACTGTGGCGTTGGCAGTTTCTGGACCGCATGAACCCGTTTTTTGCGCCAGCATCATCGCCATAGGTTTGCCCACGATATCGCTGCGTCCCACCACCACGACATGCTTGCCAGCCGTGGGAATCTCACATCGATGCAGTAGTTGCACGATGCCGTGCGGTGTGCAGGGGAGAAATCGAGGTCGTCCCTGCATCAACAACCCAACGTTAGCAGGTGCGAACGCGTCGACATCTTTCGCCGGATCGATCGCATCGAGAATCAATCGCTCGTCGATATCGCCACCGGCGTCATCTCGACCACCAGCGGACTGACTCGGCAGTGGTAGCTGGACCAAGATCCCGTCGACTGACTGATCCGCATTGAGGCTTGCCACATGCTGCAGCAATTCGGTGGCGGTGGTCTCAGCGGGCAGCCGATCGAGCTGACTGATGATGCCGGCTTTAGCACAAGCACGCTCTTTATTGCGTACGTAAACCTGGCTGGCAGGATCATCACCCACCAATACGGCAGCCAACTTCGGCGGACGATGGCCCTTCGCGACGAATTGACGCACATCTTCGGCAATCTCATCGCGTATTTTGGTGGCCACCGATTTACCATCCAACACGATGGCCAAAGACTTCTGAGTTGCTGCCGGAGTCGGCTCCCGAGGCGTTGTGGACATTGGTTGCTTTCGGTTCCCTCACTTCGACATAGTGATCAAACGCATTAATCGCTAAACTCGACCCTAAACGACCCTGACCATCTCACAGGATTCCTGACAGTATGTCCACCGACTCGTCTTCCACCCCATCGGCGAAACCTCTGACCGTGATTGGCGACGCGCCTACTTCGGTCAAAGCCACAAAGGTGGACAAGCCGGTCAAATTGAGTCCCGTCGAAAAGATCAAGGAAGCGAGCGACTTCCTGATGGGAACAATCGATCAAGAATTGATCGATCCCGTTGATCATTTCAACAATGCCAATCTACAGCTGCTGAAGTTTCACGGTACCTACCAACAAGACGACCGCGATATCCGCAAAGCTCGACTCAAAGAGGGTAGCGGCAAAGCGTATTCGATGATGATCCGGTGTCGCATCCCTGGCGGGCGGATGACGGCAGAGCAGTTCGTGGCCCATTTGGACATGTGCGATGAACTTGGCAACGCCACCCTCAAAATCACAACGCGGCAAACGCTGCAATTGCATGGCATCCTGAAAGAGAATTTACGAGAAACGATACGGCGGATTAACGCTGTGGAGTTGTCGACGCTTGCGGCATGTGGTGATGTCAACCGAAACATCATGTGCTGTCCCGCCAAGCGAGTGGGTCCGATCCACAATGAACTGGCGGCGTTTACCGATGAGTTGACCGAGGCACTGGCGCCTCGCACGCCCGCGTATCATGAATTGTGGGTGACCGATCCTGATACGGGTGAAAAGACTCTCGCCGGTGGCGGTCAGCCTGATCCGATTTCCAACCCTGTCCTCAACGGCGAAATCGACGAGCCGCTTTACGGACCGACTTACCTGCCACGTAAGTTCAAGATCGGAATCGCGCTACCGGAAGACAATTGCATCGATATTTACACCCAAGATTTAGGATTCTTGGCGGTCGTCCGCGATGGAGAGATCATTGGCTACAACGTTTTGGCCGGTGGTGGGTTCGGCCGAACACCTAGCGCTGCAAAGACATTTCCCGCCCTCGGCAAGCGGATGGCTTTCGTCACGCCAGACCAGGCGATCGACGTTGCCAAGGCGATCATCATGGTGCAACGTGACCACGGTAACCGCGGCGATCGTAAAACAGCTCGAATGAAATACCTGATCGCCGATTGGGGAATCGAGCGATTTCGCGCCGAAGTCGAAAAGGTATTTGGAGAACCTTTAGCGGACTGCACCGAAGACGACGTGACCGGGTTCGATGATCACATGGGATGGCAAGCCCAGGGCGATGGCAAATGGTCCTACGGGTTGAACATTGAAAATGGTCGGCTTTACGACAATGAAGAACGTCAACTCAAAAAGTGCATGCGAGAGATCTGCAGCACGTTTGGGACCGAGATTCGGCTGACAGGTCACCAGAGCATTGTTTTCTGTGATATCGAAGAGGACCAACGCGACCAATTGATCGAGATCATCTCGAGTCACGGTTTACGAACGACAGAGCAAACCAGCACCGTTCGCCGCTGGTCGATGGCATGCGTTGCGTTACCGACGTGTGGACTTGCCATCACGGAAAGCGAACGTCGACTGCCCGGCCTAGTCACATCGATCGAAGAACCGCTCGCCAAGCTTGGCTTATCGGGTGAGCGATTCACGATTCGAATGACTGGATGCCCCAACGGCTGCGCTCGACCATACAACGCCGACCTGGCATTGGTCGGACGCAGTGTGGGCAAGTACACGCTGTTTGCTGGGGGTGGCTGGCTTGGGAATCGACTGGCCTACATCTACAAGGATCAGGTGCCTGACGACACGATCGCAGATGAGATGGTTGGCATTTTCTCCGCTTTCAAAGCCCATCGCGAAGGCGACGAATCGCTGGGTGATTTCTGTGATCGCGTCGGCGGAGAGCAATTGGCGGAGCTGGCCGCGGCCGCTCCACGACCTGCCTAAACCTAGGAGGCATGATCCCTTGTGCCGTGCGTCATAACCCGTATGCCGCAGTAGTCAAGACAATCAAGGACAGCACACAGGAGTGTGCTGGCTACGAAACATCAGCGTTCGCGAAACAGCTCGCTGATTGATTGGTCATGGTGAATGCGTTTGATCGCCTCAGCCAGCAACGGAGCCACGGAAAGCTGAATCAGATTGGGCAACTGTTTCTCACCCAAGACCGGAATGGTGTCGGTGACGACAATCGAATCAATCGGCGCATCTCGAAGCCGCTCCACAGCCGGACCACAGAGCACACCATGCGTGCAGGCGATGTGAATCTCTTTCGCGCCCGCCTCGTGCACCAAGCGTGCTGCACCGCAAATCGACCCCGCCGTGCTAATCATATCGTCAAACATCAACGCAACACGACCTTCGACCGGTCCACCAATGATGGTGCTCTGTCGAACTTCGAGCGCGTTGGCGCGACGCTTGTCAACAATCGCCAACGCACCGCCCAATCGTTTCCCATGACCGACGGCTCGTTTGATGCTGCCCTCGTCAGGACTCACGACAACGATTTCGTCTCCTGAAAAACAACGCGAAATGAAGTGATCATTGATCACCGGGGCGGCATAAAGGTGATCGACCGGCACATCGAAAAACCCTTGGATCTGGGCCGCATGCAAGTCCATCGTAAGCACCCGATCGGCTCCAGCACGCGTGATCAAATTGGCAATGAGTTTTGCCGTGATCGGAACGCGACCCTCATCCTTTCGATCCTGGCGAGCATAGCCAAAGTACGGAATCACGGCCGTAATTCGTTCTGCGCTGGCTCGTTTGCAACAATCGATCATCGTCAACAATTCGATGAGATTGTCGTTAACGGGAGGGCAGGTTGGCTGCAGCAAAAACACATCGCGACCGCGAACGTCTTCATCCAGCTTGCAATAATTCTCGCCGTCGGGAAATTGTCCCAGCGAGATCTTCGCCGACTTCAAATGCAGGTGTCGGCAAAGTTTTTCGGCGAGGTCTTGATTGGCGCGACCCGAAAAAATCTTGAGCTCACGCATACCCCATCTCCCGCATTGTTTCGTCAACGAGAGCCAACTCGTCGGGGTTGTTGATTGATAAGGCTTCGCAGGCCTTCAGCACCGGCAACGCTTCCACGGGACGGCCCGCCTGACTCAACAGTCGCGCACAATCGGTCAGATAGTATTCCGACTGGGCGTTGTCATTGGTCAATTGGTCGAGAGCCCAGACCAAATCAGCGGTCGCAAAAAGGTAGGTGCTCATATTGACTTCCGTGATGGTTCGCTGAGTCTCCGTTGCATCTTTGTGCTCAACGATGCCAATGAATGCTCCCGAATCGTCACGAACGATTCGTCCCAAGCCCGTCGGATCATCCTTGTGAAGCGTTCCCAATAGCAACGCTGGTCGCGTGTCTTGAAAATGCGAAATCAGTGAACTTAAGCTGCTCGCCTGAATTAGCGGTGAATCGCCCGCGATCACGAGTGTCATGCCCTGATGATCGTCCAGAAATTCCGCACACATTTGGACGGCATGACCGGTTCCGAGTTGCTCGGCCTGCGTGGCAAAGTGCAACTCCGAATCGTTGCGTTTGGCCAATTCGCCTCGCACCTGATCAGCTTGATAACCAACGACGACAATGCGGCGACCAATGCCAGCCTGATCCGCCGCATCAAGGACGAAATGAATCATGGGTCGGTCAACGACCGGACAAAGCACCTTCGGCAGATCCGAACTCATCCGTGTGCCCTTTCCCGCCGCAAGCACAATGACCTGAGTGGGGATGGGTTCCGGGTCGGTGGAATTCGCGGTCATGGTGTCCCATATCGACATTGACAATTTGCCCATGCAAAACCTGGCCCGTGCGAAGCAACGGAGGCACATCGTTGCCTTTGGGGCAGATTCCAACAAGTCGTCGCAACTAGGCCAGCAGAAGCTTCCTTGATCTGAATTTTGGCTCGCCGATTGCCCGAGAAACGCAGGGACATGAAAAGTGGCAATTCCGAAAATTCGGTTCAAGCTGACCTTGCCGAGGGTTTCACGGCTCCGGTACCGTCCCAATCAGCGACGTTGTTTGAAAAGCCCTGGAATCCATCCGTCCACAACACAATCTGACTTTAGTTTGCGATCGCAAGACGCCGATAACGTCTACGTTCTCGAAACTCTGCGCTTGCGAAGTCTCCGACTGTATTTGACGGACTGACTCTCGGGACATGGAATGCGGCGCTGACGACCGATTCGAGACATCGAGCCGACCATCACACCGTTGCGGTGTGAGGAATGCTCACGGTCGTCGACAGCCAATTCCACGACGTTGCCAAATTACCGAACCCGTCCTCGTTGATTGCCACGACGGTGGCGAGGCATTTGCGTTCGGACGCGGTAACCGCCTTCCACCCGGGAGCAAACGAAACGATGCAAATCTACGGTCCTTTTCGCCTTTCTACGACTCAAGCAACATCATCCGCTTCGCAGGTTTCAGGCCCCAGTGCGGGCAAGCCTTCGCGAATCAACTCCGCTGAAACAACGCCGTCGAAGCCGACGCAGGTTGATCAACTCGACCTGTCTTCGGCGGCACAAGTCTCGACCAGCACGGCCACGAATCGTGTCGACGCGATCGCCGGTGGTGGCGAAATCCGAGTGGACCGTGTCGCGGACATTCGCAGACAGATCGCCGATGGCACGTACGAAACGCCGGAAAAGCTGGACGCAGCCCTGGATCGATTCCTCGACGAATTAGCGTAGTCGCCAATCCGGTTTAGGCGTCGACGACCAGATCGACATGGTCTGGGTAGAAGTCCGGCTCGGTCAACAAAATCGTTCCAGCTGCAGATTGTCATCCGGCCGGGTGCGGTATCATTGACGGCATGACTTCCGCTGACGTTCGTGATCTTGAAAGCCTTCGTGTTCTGCACCGTGCCATCTTGGATCTGGCACAAAAGCTGACCAACGAAGGCCAATCGTTTCGATCATCAACCGCGTCGGCAATGGCGCATGTGACCGAAGTGGCCCCGGCGTATTGGCGTGAGCAACTTCGGATTGCCGAACGCGAACTTGCCTCCGCGGACCATCGTTACCGAACCAAGCGAGTCACCACACGACCTGGCGATGCAGCTCCCGCCACCGAAGAGAAGAAACAGCTTCTCCGATGGAAAGCCCGCGCCCGACTCGCCCAAGAAAAATGCCAATTGTGTCGTGCCGCAAGGCGAGAGATTGAACAAGCTGCCGATCGTTTCCTAGGTCCAATCACGCACTTGACCCAGATGGGAACGTCAACCTTGCCGGCGGCCGGCAGACGACTGGCTCGGCTGATCGAGCAATTGGAAGACTATCAAAACTCCGCGAACCCTGTCCCCAGCGAAGATTAATTCATGCAAGACCGAGCCTGTCGATTCTCTGTATGCGTCGATGCGGTGTTCGAGGGTGTTCCCGAAGTGGAAGCGATCAGGCGAGTCAAACAGTCCGGGTTGGATGCGATCGAGTTCTGGCGTTGGTGGGACAAAGATCTCGCCGCGATTCGCGATTGCTGTTCGCAACACGACGTGTCGATTGCGGCGATCTGCACGAAATTCATTTCATTGGTCGACGCGGACAAACGCAACGACTATGTCACTGGAGTCATCGATTCGGCAAAAGCGGCCGCCCAACTCAATTGCTCAACCCTGATCTCGCAGGTAGGTGATTATTTGCCCGGTGTCGATCGACAGACTCAGCGTGAATCGCTTGTGGCGGGCTTGGTTGAGGTCGCACCCATTTTGGAAGAGGCTGGCATCACACTTGTGATCGAACCGCTGAACGATCGCATTGACCATCCCGGCTACTTCCTGGTGAACAGCGATGAAGCCTTTGAGATTGTTGAGCAAGTTGACAGTCCGCGTGTCAAAGTCCTATTCGACATTTATCATCAGCAAATCAGCGAAGGCCACATCATTGAACGTTTGATCGGCCATTGCGAACAGATCGGTCACTTGCATGCTGCGGGCAATCCGGGGCGGCATGAACTAACGCGGGGTGAATTGGCTTACCCTGAGATCTTCCGATCGCTCAGCCAGACAAACTACGAAGGCTTCATTGGTTTGGAATACTGGCCCGTTGACGACCCCATTTCCGGATTACGCACGTGGGCTGACTTCAAATGAGCCTCGAATTTCAATGCGGTGATTGCGCTGCCACCCTCAAGGTCGATCAGCAACTCGCGGGCAAGTTGGCCCGATGCCCTCAATGCCAATCGGTGCAATCGGTTCCGACCATGGATGGCATTGAAGCCGCGCCGGATCCATTGGCAACGGTGGAGCAACCGATCTCCATGGAAGCCGTCGACACATCCGATTCGACGATGCCATCGAGCAATCCCTACGCAACGCCGCAACAAAACGATGCGAGTGCACCTGGCATTTACCTGCCTCAGGAATCAATTGGTGGCATCACCCCAACCCAGATCAATGTTGGCGATGTGCTTTCGCACACACTGGACGTTTGGAAACAGCGGCTTGGTTTGTTGGTGGGAGCCACGCTGCTCTATTACGCGGTGTCCATCGGCTTCAGCCTGATCGTCGAGGCAATCGAGTTCGTCAATCCCCAAAACCGAAACCTGAGTTTGGTTTTGGCATCTTTCTCACTCGACATCG
>JBCCJB010000004.1:0-26105 GCA_039028015.1 Planctomycetota bacterium | reverse complement strand
GCTGTTGATCAAGACGCGTCATTGACTCCAGACGCTTTCGCACACGATGCTGCCCCGCATAGTCGAAGGACCGCAAATCCCGGTCAGCTAAATGCTCATCGAGCAGATTCGCAATGATGCGAGCGGCCTCGAATCGAATTGTGGGGTGAGGGTGATCGATCATTTGGACCAAGGGGGTTACCTGCCCCGATTCATCCCGCAACAGAGTTACGTCCCCGACGTTTCCCGCGATGCGAATCAAACCCAACGTGGCGGGGTCATTCGTGATCGCGACGCTTGCGTTCAATAGTCGATTCAACTCGCTGGCTTGGACCGAAAAGTTCTTAACAAACGTCTGCACCTGATCTGCATCGCCCCAATCCGGATCATTGATGACTCGATACGCCAGTTGAGCGATCTGCTGATTGACGATACTGGTGGGATCATCATCGCCGACCCGAGTAAGCTGAGTCGCCACGTCAGCCGCGTGTCGATAAGCAACCTGTAGCGGCGACGCTGTTTGCGTCGCGACGCCAACGCGTTCCGGATTCATCGTCCAAATGACATCGCGACCCGGTTCTCGAATGAGTTTCGACGCAGCATCAGTCGCTGATTCAAGCTGTCGGCGCAGGTGTTGCAAAGAGTCCGAGCGCGTTGGGATTCCAATCCCTTTTCGCAACAGATGCTCGGTCGCCAGTGTTGTTTCGTTACGCGCGTTGTCGGCCGGAACGTCGACCGCGTGTAATGCCGTCAGCAATGCTTCAATCGACTCCGTCGGGTTGACAACGCGATTCAGTGCGTCGATGGCACTGGCTCGCGTCGTTGGCTGACCATAAAGCGCTAAGCGACGAAGGCCGCTGAGCGTCGCATCTCGATCGAGCCGCAGTGCAATGCTCAATAACTCGTCACAGTGACGCGAGTCCCGCTTATTGGTCGTTTCGGTTTGATTCGATGTGACCGCGGTCAAAAGTCCGGCAATCGCGGATCGACCGCCCTCAAACAGAATTCGCATCGCTGCGAGCCGTTGATCGGGGCTGGCGGTTTTCAGTTGATTGATCGCTGCCGTGATCTGGTTCGGATCTTCACTTTGTTGACGTCGCGATTTGAAAAGCTGGTCGAGATAAGACTTGGCTTGGGGGGAAATGAGATCGCTGGTCAGCAAACGCAATCGCTCCTTGGGACCGATTTTTGACGCCGTGATCGCTTGGTCCTTGGCGTCTCCCGGCTGGTTGGCGGCTTGGATCAGCAATTGATCGACAGCGGAAAAGTCACCCGATCGCGTCAGCATGGATAGGCTTCGCCCAAGCCCAGCGGGCCCAGCGGCGGCACGCAAGATCAGTTGCTCAGTGGCCGGATCGGCCGATTCGAAAACGGGTTGGGCCAAACTCTTTGACGCCCAACCGGTAACAACGCTCAGCATCAAGAGATGAGAAGCGATGTCGATAAAACAGACTTTGCGGCGAACGATGTGGATCATTCCCGTAGTCTAACTGGACGGCGTTACTTTGGATGGGAAACGCCGTGATTCATAGCATTTCCGAGCGTGTTAGCCGTTTTGGTGCCAGCGTCCGTTTGATTTATATGTTTAACGGGTAGCCGGAGGCGACCTAGATGCCGATATGCGTCGCCTACGGCTACCGGTTAAACAGAAGGCCATTGAAAGATGAATAAATCGACAGGCCGCTAGCCATCGTTGGGCCCGAGAAAACCGCGGCTAACGCCGCACATCGTATTCAAAGTGGCGATAACCATTTAATCGACGAACTTAAAGTTCGCACAACGCCATCAAATGGTGGCTGTCTCGGAGCAATGCGGGACGACCGATAGCAGTTGGTCTGGTTGTGCGGGCTGCCGTAGCGATCACGGCTTCGTTACAACACTGCTATGAGTACTGATCTGCAAAGGATGACGATAGGTCCGCTCCAATGTCTCGCCGTGCAAACGGGTGGCGACGATCCAGCGGGCCGGATCCCGGTGCTAATGTGTCACGGTTATGGCGCGCCGGGTGATGATTTGGCAAGTTTGGCCGAGCCGATGAGTCAATGGTTGGGCGAGCACGCCGATCGCTTTCGTTTTGTTTTTCCAGCCGCACCGAGGGATCTGGCAGAGATTGGCATGCCGGGGGGGCGAGCTTGGTGGCCATTGAACATGGCGGCCCTTCAGCAGGTGATGGCAACATCGCAGTTCGATCAATTGCACGATTCAACGCCTCCGGGTTTGGACGAAGCTCGCGCAGCGCTCGTTGATGTGATCAAGACCGTGCTGACGCAGTGCGATCGAGATGATTCCGCTTATGTTTTGGGTGGATTTTCACAGGGTGCGATGTTAACGATGCACACGACCCTGACAGCCGACGTGAAGCCACCGAAGTTATTGGTGCAATTCTCCGGCACACTGATTTGTCAATCCGAGTGGACTGCCAACGCCAATCGTTTGGCGGAAACGGACGTGCTGCAATCCCATGGGCGAATTGACCCGATTCTTCCGTTTTCCAGCGCGGATAAGCTTTGCCAATTGGTGAGTCAATCTGCTAGCTCCATGGAATTCATGCCCTTTGATGGTCCGCACACCATCGATTCGGAAACACTCATGCGACTAGTACAAAAACTCAGCGATTTGCAATGACGTTCGTCAATGCATCATTGCTGTTTGGCGGTGTTCTCGCAGCTGTTCCAATTCTGTTGCATTTGATTTCTCGTCAGCCGCCGCGTCGTGAGCGGTTGCCGACGATCCGGTTTTTGCAGGACGATTTGACGACGCGACAAAGCAAGCTTCGCGTGCGTCGGTGGTGGTTGTTGGCGTTGCGTGTGTTGTGCGTTCTGGCGATTGTGGCCGTGTTGTCGCGACCCATGATCGCGTCGACAGATGTGGCCACTTGGTCGACGATCGGTGTATTGTTGCTAACCGCGATCGGGGTTTTGGTATTGGCGTCGATTGCTTGGATCAAACGATTGGGAGCGGCGATTGCGTTGGGTTTGGCATTCATCGCTGTCAGCCTGCTAGTCATCTCGATGGGTTGGTCCGCTCGCACGCTTGCACTTTCACCGACGCTTCCAATCGCGGGTTCGCAGCCCGTTGCGGTCGCGATCCTGATTGACAACGCGCCATCGAGTGCATGGCGAGTTGCAACAACGGGCAGTGCATCGGCGAACCGTCTTTCACGGATGCGTGCCGCGGCAGGCGAGTTGATCGATCAATTGCCAGCGGGAAGTCGCGCGTGTTTGCTTGATCGATCAGCCACACCAGTGTCGTTTTCGATCGACCTGGCAGCGGCTCGATTGCGATTGAGTCAGATCAATTTGCTTGCATCCCCCATTTCGATTGCGGATCGTATCCGTGCGGCGGCGATCGCATTGCGTGCCAGTGATCTTCCGAGTCGGCACATTGTTGTGATAAGCGATCGGTCAAAACCCAGCTGGGAAAACACTGGGCCACAATTGCAGGAACTCGCCCAGCAGTTGCAGTTTGCGGGCGAAGGAATCGATGAGCGAACCAGTCAGGACGTTGACGCGGAGTCATTTGAGAATTCCGTCATTGGTTTGACCGTTGTCGACGTGTTGGCATCGAATGACGCATCGTCGCTGGACCCTGACGAATCGATTAATTTCGAGTTGTCGCCGCCATATCTGGTTGAGTCAGTGACGGCGTCACGAGTACCCATTCCGATTTCAGTCGAAGTGGCGCTATCAAGTGAATTGGATGAATCCACTGATCAGCGCAATGCGACTTTGGACCTATTGTTGATGCCGCGTGATCGATCGCTTCCGGTTGTTCGCGACGGAGTTGTGGTTCGTCCCGAGGCGCGTCGCGTTGACCGAGTGTCGTTGACGCTGACGCCCGGCGACGTGACTGAAATCGTGCTCAACGTGCCTCCGTTGGACGTTGGGGTTTCACATGCCGTGCTGTCGCTGGCGGGTGACGATGCCTTTCCCATGGATAACACCCGCTACTTGACGATTGATCTGCCGCCGCCAGCTCGATGTTGCATTGTGGGTGACGATGCCGATGAGGCGAGCGTGTTGTCCGCGGCAATAACGGCACCGCTATCGCCCGATGATCCTCAAGCGGCGTACCAGATCGCGACGATTCAGCCCGCTGACGTGGCCGCCATCGATTTGGATGATTTTGAATCGTTGATCTGGATTGATCCTCCCGTGCACGTCAACACCGACGGCGATGGTGTCCGATTGGGATGGACCCGGAAAGCACCACCAGAGCTAACGTTGGTGATCCTTCCAAGGCTGGAAGAATTCGTTGGTCGGGGTGGCGGTTTGTTATGGCTCCTGGGGCCGTCGGCGGACGTCTCCGGCGATGGCCGTGATTCTCCAATGCAAGAATCAAAGCTGATCCCGGGACTCAAGCGTCGTTGGCGTACGCCGTCGCCGGGCGATTTTTTGACGCTGAATTCGTCGGACCACCCCATCTTTGAACCACTTTCATCATTGCAGCAAGATGTACCATGGTCCGATTTTCGCATCACGCGGCACTGGCAGATGGTCAGCGATGGGTGGTCGGTACTGGCATCGATGGCGTCCTCGCAACATCCCGCTGTGGTCGTTGATCGAGATGTCGATCGACGATTGGCCGTGTGGGCGACGCCGCTGCCGGGGCTCAGTGCCAAGACTCGATTATGGAATGATCTGTTTGTTGCCTCGGATGCTTGGCCGGCGTTTGTCACCGTGCGTGCGATGGCTGCATGGCTCAGCGGACAGACATCACGACGACCCACCGTGCTGGCCGGCGAGGTTGCCGTCGTTGGTGTTTCAAACCAAACAAGCGATGGCGACGCAGCGAGTCAGCTGTTTCCCCCGGGTCGTACGTTACCCATTCCGGTGACGAGGCGTGATTCGAATACTGAGTTCGCTTTTTCGCAGACGGATCAGCTGGGAACGTACTTTGTCAAACAGGCTGAAGCTCAAACCGGTTACAGCGTTAATCTTCCGCCGAAATGGTCTGATTCCTCCGTCGTCTCCGACGAACAATGGACCCAGTGGGTTTCCGGCGATCCCAGCGATCAGTCCGTCGTCACATTGGTTGATGAGGTTGGTCAAATTGATTGGAGCCAGGCCAATGGTCGACGTGGCGGAACGGTCTCGCTGCATGGGCCGTTGATGTTGGTGGCCATGATCGCGTTTGTGCTCGAACAATTGCTCGCCAACTGGTTTTATCGATCTCGTGGCCGCGTCAACGCAACCGACGCGACTTTGGCACCCTCCTTCGTCAAGCCTGTGGGAACTTGATGGCATCCGTTCGATTTTCAATCGAACCGCTATTTGGTTCCGGTGTGACCAGTGGTCTGTTGATGGTTTTTTTGATGGCGGCGCTGTGGTGGATTCTTCCGCCCAACCTCGGTCATCAACGACGTCGGGTCCTGCGATTGCTGCGTCTGATCGCTGCATTGATGCTGATGGTGATGTTGTGGCGTCCCGGTTTGGTACGAGAGGACAATCGGCCGTCATCGGCGATTTTGACGCTTGCCATTGATACATCGCGAAGCATGACGTTGAGCTCCGGCCGATCCGCATCCCGGTGGGAGCAGCAAGGCGATTTTCTTCGACAATTCGCGAGCGAGCTCGCCAAGCTGGACGATGAGCTTCAGATTCGTGTGCTGACATATGGCGATCAAGTCGATCGTGTGGCCGATGCAACCGCCAGTAACTTGATCAACCAGCTTGAGATCGTTGCGCAATCGACACCGAACGATACGCGGACCGATCTTTCAAAACCGCTCAAACAGGCTGTCCAATTGGCGGCTTCTGATCCGATGGCGGGTGTGGTTTTATTGAGTGACGGGACTCAGACCGGCACCGAACAAACCAGTGCTGAGGCAAGGCAATCCGCAGAATTGATTGCGTCCCTCAACGTGCCGCTTTGGACGATTCCGCTCGGTCCGCCTTCGGACATCACGCTATCAAAAGATCTCTCAATTGCGGGACTACCCGAAACGATCAAGTTGTTTGCTGGCAATGATGCTGACATTGGATTTCAAACACGGATGCTCGGCTTGGCTGGACAGAATGCCGAGATCAGTTTGGTTTGGCAACGTTTGAATGATGATCGCGATGAAGCGGCCAGTGGGGTCGGATCGGCGTCACCAGAGGTTGCGGCGACGCGCGTGGTTCGCGCGGATTCAAATGACGATACGAAAGCGGTCTCGGTTTCGTTGCGAGCTCCCGAGCCAGGCCGTTATCGATTGATTGTGCGTGGCAACGCCATTGATGGCGAAGTCGTGACCAGCAACAACACGCAAATCGCGTTCGTGGACGTGCGGGAGGGCGGTGGCCGCGTGCTTTATGTGGAAGGTGCGATTCGATTGGAACAGCAGTATGTTCGTCGGGCACTGCGGCGTTTTCCCGATTTGGATCTGACGTTTCGTTGGATTCCATCGGATACCCGCGATCAATGGCCCATTGAGCTTGACGTGCCATGGGAACCGGATCGAGTTGATGCGGTGATTTTGGGTGACTTGAACGCGGACGCCATTAGCGATGAGAGCTGGCAACAGCTTGCCGACTCGGTTGCCGAAGGCGTCGCACTGATCACGTTGGGAGGTTTCAATGCGTATGGATCCGGTGGTTATGATCGGACGGCGGTGGCCGCGGCGTTGCCAATCGTGATGACGCCACGCGGTGAAGACCAAATCGAAACGCCGATTGGACTGGTCGAATCAGGGTCTCATCCGATCACGATGGTGATGCAAGGTGGGAAGCGTCTGGATTGGCGTTCGCTGCCAACGATGCCTGGTGCCAACCGGTGGGAACGCGTCAAAACGGCGGCTGGGACTCGGGTGATTCTAACCGACCAAAGTGAGCAACCCATGATGGCGGTGGGAAGTTATGGAGGTGGCCGGGTTGCCTCGTTGGCTTTTGATTCGACATGGTTGTGGTGGCGAAATGGTTATGACGAGGTGCATCGACGGTTTTGGCGACAATTGATTTTGTGGGCGCTTTCTCGAGAAGAACAAACGCAAGAAGAAATCAGCGTCGAGCTTTCCTCCCGTCGCTTCGCTTCGTCCAGTCAAGCTGAGTTTCGGGCCAGCATCTCAAATGTGAGCGAGATCGTTTCACTGCTTGCCGAGGTGGAGCTGGAATCAGGCGAGCGTCGGTCGGTTGGTCAGCGATCGCAACGCCGCAACGCTGATTCCAGCACCGTGTCGGTTATCGCCGGTGAGCTTTCGAATCTTCCGCCGGGATTTCATCAGTTGGTCGTGTCGGTGGACGAGGCGATGGGTATCGATTTTCAAACGCGACCGACACGAATTGAGTTTCAAGTGATCGATGACACGATGGAATTGACGCAATCGCAAACCAATCATGAATTGCTGCGGCAACTCTCGGCAGCGTCGGCTGATTGGGGGGGTCAAGTCTTTCGCGATGATCAGGTTGAAGAACTGATTGATCAAATTCGTGTTCGCAGGACCAATGCGCGACAGGTAACGATCCAGCGGAGTCGTATCGGTGATGGTCCTATGACGGCTTGGCCTATGCTGGTCGTGTTCGTAGGGTGCTTGGGATTAACTTGGTGGCTTCGCAGACGATGGGGGTTGGCTTGAGCACGATTCAGAAGGACCGCGAACGAACAACGATTGACTCGTTTGACGTGCATCATCGCACCCGATTCGTGTTCGGCGAAAATGCGGTCGACAAAATCGGTGATCTCGCCCGAACGGTCACACCCGGCCGCCGGGTCATGGTGGTTGCTGATCCTGGCATTGTCGAAGCCGGCCACTTTGATGTGGTCACACGGCGGCTGAGCGATGCGGGATTTGAGATCCAGGCATTTCATGACTTCGGCGAAAATCCCACGTCAGCGATGGTCGACGCCGGTGTTGCGTGTGCGGCCTCATTCCAACCCGAATTGCTGATTGGTCTTGGTGGCGGAAGCAGCATGGACTGTGCCAAAGGGATCAACTTTGTGTACAGCTGCGGTGGCTCGATTCATGATTACCACGGCGTTGGCAAGGCGACCTCCGATTTGCTGCCTTTGATTGCGATCCCGACCACGGCGGGTACGGGCAGCGAAGCACAGAGTTTCGCGCTGATCAGCGATGCCGACACACACGTGAAGATGGCCTGCGGAGATCCTCGGGCTGCATGCCGCATCGCCGTTTTGGATCCGGTTCTCACGTTAACACAGCCCGCAAACGTCACCGCATTAACCGGCATTGATGCGATTTCGCATGCGATCGAAACCTACGTCAGCAAACGCCGCAATCCTATGTCTTGCATGGTTTCTCGGCGTGCGATGGGACTGCTTGCAGGTGCATTTGAAACCGTTTTGGACGATCCGGATAATCTTCCCGCCCGCGCTGACATGCAGCTCGGCGCGTGCTTGTCGGGAATGGCCATCGAGACCTCAATGCTGGGAGCTGCCCATGCCACGGCAAATCCGCTGACGGCAAATCATGATGTCGTTCATGGTCAGGCGGTTGGTTTGATGCTGCCACCGGTGATTCGACTCAATGGAACCAAGCACGCAGCATGGTACGCCGAGTTGGTCAGTGAGATTCAACCGATCTCAGAACCATCGACTGCGCCGGAGATACTTGCGAACTTGGTGACGGGTTGGATGGAGGCAGCGGATCTTGCGACGACGCTAGAAGACCTGCTGATTCCCAGCAGCGACATCGGACAATTCGTGGACGAGGCTTTGCAGCAATGGACGGGCACGTTCAATCCGATCGCACTTGATGAAGACACGGTTCGTTCCTTGTATCGCGACGTCGTCTAGGCGACGACGATCGGGCGGAAACGGTGATCGAGCGATCGTGCTTGTGATCACCGCACGACTCGTCGCTCGTGGTTATACTTCGAGTTGTGCCATTGCAGGACGTGAATCGTCAGCGTTATGCCCCGTCTGAGTTAGGTCACCTCCATGAACGAAGATCATTCGGGAAGCTCATCCACGGAAAATGCAACGGACGTGGTTGATCCGGCACGCTTGGCACGTCGCACCAAGCTTGAGCAACGGGTCAAGACAGCCACGACTGATCGTGATGCGTTTCTGGAATTGGCCGGAATCTATCGTGAAGACGGTTTGCCTTTGCATGCGTCTCGGATTTTAAAGGAAGCTCATCAATTGTTTCCTGATGACCTTGATGTGCTCTGGCAGTGGGAAGAAGCACAGCTTGAGCGGTCGCTTCAGCAACTGATGGTCACCAGCAAGATGGCGGCCGAAACCAACAGCGTTGCGTTGGATCAGGATGTCGAGCGTTGTCGGATCGATTGGGCGAACTGTCGATTGAAGATTTGCCGCGACCGTTTGCGTCGTGATGCTTCTCGGGATTTCCTGCGTCTGGTTCTTGGTGAAGCCCTGTATGATCTGGAACGTTTCGACGAGGCAATCGACGAACTCATGCCGCTTGCCGATTCCCCGAGCCACAGTCCTCCCGCAATGTTGATGATGGGGCGTTGCCACATGGTGTTGAGCCGTGACGCCGAGGCGATGCGTTGTTTCCGCGCCGCATCGATGCAACGCGCGGTCGTTGGGACTCCCAAAGTTCGGACCGCGGCGCTCAAATTACTGGTGGATTTGGCGGATCGGCATGGACTCAGTGAAACGCTACAGATTTATCGCAACACCTTGGCCGCGTTGGAAACAAGCCACTCCAAAGAACTCGAGATCGCATCATGAATCAAGCGATTGGAGATCCCGATCAGATTCGTCAGTTCGCGGCGACGCTGAATCGATTTGCAGCGGAATGGAAGCAGCAATCGGCCAATCTTTCGGCACAAATGAACCAGCTTGAACAGACTTGGCGGGACGCTCAACAACGAAAATTCAACGCGGAGTTCCAGGACCAGCTGCGGCAACTGCAACGTCTGATTCAATCGACCGAGACGCACGTGCCGTATTTGCTGCGTAAAGCGGAGCAGCTGGATGAATACTTGCGTCGTTGATCACAAATGCGTTTGGACGATTTGTCGCATTGGCGTTTTTGCCGACTCATCTCTGTTAAAGCGTTGAGTCTGCTACGTCGCTGAGTTGGGCATAGGCTGCCGCAGACGGTATACTCTCAGCTGACGTCCCGCCTCTTCTTCCCGCCTCAAACCTGTGCACCGATGCTGTTTCATTGGGTCCGCATTTCAGCTCTTATTGCCTCGGTCCTCGTGATTGGCGGGGCACGCGTCAGTGGCGAATCGGCAGGTGAAAACGCCGAGACTGATCACAAGGTCAGCGATGAAGCCGTCGATGGGTTTTCGCCTGTTTCTTATCGCGCCGATATTCAGCCGCTGCTAACAAATTACTGCTTCGCATGTCACGGCACGGACGAGGAATCGCGTGCTGCCGGACTGCGTTTGGATGATCGTGAGGCAGCGTTGGAATTCGGAGCCATCGTCCCCGAATCGGCGGAAGACTCTGAAATGGTATTCAGGATCCTCAGCGATGATCCTGAGTTGGTGATGCCTCCACCTGAAACAAAGAAGTCGCTATCGGAGTCTGAGCGACAGATGCTGATCCGTTGGATCGACGAGGGTGCGGTCTACCAAAAACACTGGTCACTTGATCGGCCCAAGCAGGTCGACTTGCCACAAGTTTCTGAACCTGATTGGGTTCAGAATTCGATTGATGCTTTCGTGTTGGCTCGGCTTGACGCTGCAGGATTAAAGCCAGCCGAACCCGCGGAGCCTTCACGACTGTTCCGTCGTCTTCATCTTGATGTAACGGGTTTACCACCCGAACCAGTCGATGTGGCTGCGTTCCTGTCCGATCATGCGATCGACCCACACGCGGCCATTTCAAAATGGGTCGAGCGGCTGATGGAAACTCCAGCTTGGGGCGAACATCGTGCCCGTTATTGGCTCGATGCCGCACGATATGCCGACACACATGGCATGCATTTTGACAACTATCGCGAGATGTGGCCTTATCGCGATTGGGTGATTCGAAGCTTCAATCGCAATCAAGCCTTCGATAGCTTCATCGTTGAACAACTTGCCGGTGATTTGCTACCCGATCCGACAACGGACCAATTGATCGCGACGGGATTCAATCGTTGCAACATGACGACCAATGAAGGCGGCACGATTGATGAAGAAAACTTGATGGTGTACGCCGCTGATCGCGTGCAAACCTTTGGATGGGTTTTCATGGGGCTGACAACTAACTGCGCCCAATGTCATGACCATAAGTTTGATGACTTCAGTGCCAAAGACTACTACTCGTTGGCCGCCTTTTTTCGCAACATCGATGCCCCAGCCAAAGATGGCAATTCAAAAGACGGTCGGGGGCCGACATTGGTGTTGCCGTCCGAAAATGACCGGTCGCGATGGGATGCGCTGCCAGGCGAAATCGCAGCTGCCAAGAGTAAGCTCGCAGCGTACATCAAGAGTGATGCCGTAAACCAACTGGTGACGGACTGGGTCGACGCAACGTCACCCGATGATGTGCTCGCCCCACTGGACCCACAGTTAAGTCAGTTAACGATTCCACTAAGCCTTGATCATCGTCAGTTGGTCATCGGTCGTGCGGCTGATGAGGTGGCTTTGACTGCCAACGGACCGTTGCAGTTCGTCAGCGATGCGAAACCGCCGTTCCCATCGGCACTCAAGATCGGACCATCCCAACCCAGAGGACTGCCGGGGACAATTGAGCTTGGCAATACTGGTGATTTCAGCGTTGACAAGCCGTTTAGTGTGTCAGCCTGGATTGCGCCAGCCGCGATTAAGGGAGGACGCACGATTATCGCCAAGATGGATGCGTCCCAGAAACATCGCGGCTGGGTTTTTCAAGTGCGCGATGGCTAGCTGAATGCTCATCTGATCGATCAGTTTCCTTCCGTTTGCATTCGTGTGGAAACGCCACGTCCTATGATCAAGGCCAACCGCTGGTCGCACGTCGCAGTGACGTATGATGGATCGGGCAAAGGCGAAGGCGTTCAGTTTTTTCTAAACGGAGTTCGTCAGCCAACCAAGGTGACGCATAACTCGCTGCGTCGCGGTGACGACACGAGTGAGCCGTCCAACCTGGTCGCTGCGACGCCCTTGAAAATTGGTCAGCGGTCGCGGGGTGAGACTTTTGACGGCCATATTCGAATGGTGCAGATTCACGATCAAGTCTTACCGGCGACGTCATGGATGCTTGCCGCTAAGTCGGGTGAGGTTCGCAGTGCGTTGCAGGCCCAATCACGCACGCCGGCACAAGAGAAAACGTTGCGTGACTTTGTTTTGAATCAGGAGCCAACGTATCTCGAGCAAACAGAGCATCGAGATCAATTGATCGCTGAGCAGACGCGAATCCGCGAGCGGAGCCCAATCACGCATATCCAGCGTGAGAAAGATCGACCCGCAATGGCGAATATCTTGATGCGTGGAGCGTACGATCAGCCGGGCGAAGAGGTCGTTGCCAACACGCCTCATGCGATGCATCCGATGGCCAGCGATGCACCACGTAACCGACTAGGTTTGGCACAGTGGGTGATCGATCCCCAAAATCCGCTGACCGCTCGCGTCACGGTCAATCGTTTTTGGCAAGAAGTCTTCGGACGCGGATTGGTTGAAACCGTGGAAGATTTTGGTGTGACGGGAACGCTTCCCAGCCATCCCGAGTTGCTCGACTACCTGGCGGTGCAATTTCAAGAATCCAAATGGGATGTGAAAACTCTCTTTAAGCAAATTTTCACCAGCGCGACCTATCAGCAATCCGCCAAGGTGACGCCGCTGAAGACACGGTTGGACCGTGATAACCGATTGCTTTCGCGTGGTCCTCGATTCCGTATGGATGCCGAGATGATTCGCGACGCCGCGCTCGCGTCGGGTGACTTGCTGACGAAAAAGATGTTTGGTCCTGGGGTGAAACCGTACCAGCCCATCAATATTTGGGAGATTGTTGGTCTGCCCAACGGCAACACGCGAAAGTATGAGCGCGACAGCGGGGCCGCGCTGTTTCGTCGATCGATTTACACGTTCTGGAAACGAATGGCTCCGCCGCCCAACTTGGAAACGTTTGGTGCGCCCAATCGAGAGGTGTGCACGGTTCGCCGGGAGCGCACCAACACGCCGCTACAGGCTTTGGTCATGTTGAATGATGAACAGTTCGTGGAGGCAGCACGTGGTTTGGCGACGGCTGCCATTCGAGCCGCTGGCGATGCCGACGCGACCGATGCGGTTCTGGACTGGATCGCGGCGAGGCAACTGTCGCGGAACTGGACCGCCGCGGAGCGATCGATTTTGGATGAGAGTCATCAGGCGTACTTGTCTCATTTTCAGCAGCATCCCGAGGCGGCGGACGACCTGCTCGACGTTGGCGTGACGTCCGCAACATCGTCGGTGTCACCGGCCGCACTGGCAGCATGGACCATGGTTTGTAACCAGACGATGAATTTGGATGAAACTCTAACCAAGTAGTCGACGATGCAGCGATCAAATCACGCTCGGGATGAAATCAGAGCTTGTGGGGAGTCCATAGCTTGGCAGACGCGACGGCAATTCATTGCTGGCGGCGGTTGTCTGTTGGGCTCGGCAGCACTTCAGACCATGCTGCCTGGCATTGCCCAAGCATCCGTCGATGGCCGGATGCCGGTTCATTTTCCGGCCACGGCGAAGCGTGTGATCTATTTGCACATGGTTGGTGGGCCGAGCCAGATGGATCTGTTCGATTACAAGCCCGAAATGAAAGACTGGTTCGATAAAGACTTGCCTGAATCGGTTCGCCAAGGTCAGCGATTGACCACGATGACCAGCGGGCAGGCTCGGTTTCCGATTTCACCGTCTAAGTTTGCGTTTCATCAAACTGGGCAGTGTGGCATGTGGATGAATCAAGACTTGCTGCCCAATCTGGCAAAGAAGTCTGACGAAATCTGTTGGATTCGAAGCCTGCACACGGAAGCGATCAACCACGAGCCCGCAATTTCGGCCATGCAGACGGGCAATCAGATTGGTGGCCGACCGTGCTTGGGTTCATGGGCGTCATATGGTTTGGGCACTGACAATGAGAACCTGCCAGGGTTTGTTGTGTTGGTGGCCACGCCTTCCAATCGAGAACAAGAACAGGCGATTTCATCACGACTGTGGAGTGCAGGATTCCTGCCGGGTGAGTATTCGGGGGTGAGTTTCCGAAGTGCCGGTGATCCGATCTTGTTTATCAACAACCCGCCCGGCGTGAGCGACGGTCTGCGCAAAACGTCAATCGAGCAACTCAATCGGCTCAATGCGTTGCAGTACGAACAATTTGGTGACCCGGAGACAATGACCCGCATTCGGCAATACGAGATGGCCTACAAGATGCAGGCCAGTGTGCCGGAACTGACGGACATTGCATCCGAGTCTGAAGCGACATTCGAACTGTACGGAGACGAGGCCAAAAAGCCTGGCACGTTCGCATACACGGCTTTGATGGCTCGACGTTTGTCCGAACGAGGCGTGCGATTTGTCCAGGTCTATCACAACAATTGGGATCATCACAGCAACGTTGCCAAACGCATGCCGGATCAGTGCAAGGACATTGATCGCCCGTGTTATGCCTTGCTGGAGGACTTGAAACAGCGTGGCTTGCTCGATGAAACCCTTGTGATCTGGGGTGGCGAGTTTGGTCGAACCATCTACACCCAGGGCAAGTTATCGCGCGACAACTATGGTCGCGATCACCATCCCCGATGCTTCACAATGTGGATGGCGGGTGGTGGTGCCAAAGGTGGGACCATTTACGGCGAAACCGACGAGTTCAGCTACAACATTGTTCGCGACCCGGTTCACATCCGTGATCTGCACGCCACGATCTTGCAACTGCTTGGGTTCGATCACGAGCGTTTCACCTACCGGTTCCAAGGCCTTGATCAACGACTGACCGGCGTGCACCCGGCTCATGTGATTCCTGAATTGATCGCGTGACGTCAGAGACTGTTTTAAAAGGGGTCTGACCCGCTGGCAGATGAGTTGGCAGCCTGAAAATGGCGGCCATGGTAGGCGGTTCTTGCTATCAGGTATCGCCCGGCAAAGGGTCAGACCCGAATGGCACTTAATCCGCTGTAAGTTGTTGGGGGATCGAGCTTTAGAAACGATTGACAGCAAGGGGCTTCACTTGCGATGAGTTTGGGTACTTCACCACCTAAACACGTCAAGCAAGGAAGCCCCCCGTGTGTCATGTTCCTTTCGATTCTTTGCGAAGCCGTGTCCGCCATGCCCGCCAGTGTGGTGACCTTTACTTCGCTTCACTGATCTCCAAAGAGACGATCGAGGCAGTCTTTGGCGAGGCAACGTCGATTCTTGGGTCGGCCCGAGTGTACAGCACTTCGGTCACCCTTTGGGTGTTCTTGTCTCAAGTGATGAGCATCCATCACGGCTGCGTCTCGGCGGTCGCCAAGTTGATCACGTATCGCGTCGCACGTGGTAAGCGGGCCTGCTCGGCCGAGACCGGTGGTTACTGCATCGCCCGCGATAAACTGGACGAAGACGCGTTGCAGCGTTTGGTCAAAGCGAGCGGCCAAAGCATCCAAGCGAAGTGTCCCGACAGTTGGCTGTGGCTTGGGCATCAAGTCATCACCGCCGATGGTGCCACCGTGACCATGGCCGACACCGTAGAGAATCAAGCGGCCTACCCTCAGCTCTCCAGCCAAGCCCCAGGTTGTGGGTTTCCGATCGTACGAGTCGTCGTGTTGTTTGCTTTGTCCAGCGGCGTTGTGTTGGACATGGCTCTGGGGCGTTACAAGGGCAAGCTTACCCACGAGGTGAGCTTGTTTCGACAGATCGATCAAATTATCCAAGAAGGCGACGTTTTCCTGGCTGACCGAGCTTACGCCGGTTGGTTTGAGATGGCTCGAATCATGCAGCGTGGTGGGCACGTGGTCGTTCGCAAACATCAGATTCGAAAGAGCGATTTCCGCACCGGCATTCGCTATGGCAAAGACGATCACTCGATTCAACTCGACAAGCCATCTCGGCCTCAATGGATGACAGAGCAAGAGTATGAGGGATATCCAGAATTCATTACGATTCGCGAGATCAAAATTCGTGTTACCAACAAAGGGTTTCGAAGTCGGGAGATCATCGTCCATACCTCGCTTTGGGACGACATCGAGTACACCAAAGAAGATATCGCGGCCCTATTTCGTCGGCGGTGGCAGGCGGAGCTCAATCTGCGAAGCCTGAAGACCGTCATGCAGATGGAACATCTGAGGTGCAAGAAACCGCACCGTGTCCGAAACGAGATTCGTGCCCACATGTTGGCTTACAACCTGGTTCGAGGGGTCATGGCGGAAGCGGCGATCAAGGGTGATGTTCACCCTTGGCAGATCAGTTTCAAGGCGACGCTGACAACCATCTCGGAAATGCTGCCCGTGCTGGAGCTGATCAATAGGCCAGACGAGCTGTGTGGCGTCCTGCTACGCTGTTGTCTTCAGCACGTTGTCGGCAACCGTCCGGACCGCTACGAACCCCGCGTATTGAAACGCAGACAAAAGAAGTACAAGCTGATGCAGAAGCCGAGACGCAGCTACAAACCCGCCCAGGTATGAGACTTAGGCGGATTAAGTGCCATTCGGGTCAGACCCCTTTTAAAACAGTCTCTCAGATATTGGCCTGACCTTTGATGGTGCTTTGAGCGACCTTCCAAGCACGCTCGAGATGGTGCAAGTAGCCCTCAATCTCCAGTAAGCGTGGTTCTTCGTCAGGCTGAATTTCGAACATCCAGCCATCGTCGTATGTTGCTGCATTGATCAAGGATGGTTCGGCCAATACCTCATCATTGATGGTGACCATCTGTCCCGCGATCGGTGCAAACAGGTCGCTTTCAGCTTTCTTGCTTTCGATTGAGCCTATCATTTGCCGATCGGCCACTGAGTGAGGTACGTCGAATTCCCAGTCCAAGAAATACACATCCTGCAAAAGTCGCACGGCATAGGCGGTCAATCCAAATCGCCAAAGACTGGTTTGCGTTGGCGATGGCATGGCCCACATGTGGTTCTTGCAGTACTGCCGATCGTTTGGAAATGAGGCGTCATGCTCGCCCATCGCGAAAGTCGAGTAGCTCATCAGAAATTCACGTCCTCGCGACGTCGGTGATCGTTTCGGGTGGGGGCTTCACCATGGACATAGCCCTGCGGGAACACCCTCTCAAATTTGTTGGACTCGGTCCGTTTCCAGAGTCCCGTCCGACCCACAATCGTCCCGACTCGAACCATCGGCACGACGAGCGTGGTCGATTGAAGACGCTCCGCATCCGCAGGTGATACCGTTACGATCAACTCAAAATCCTCGCCGTCACTCCAAGCATGTTGATGCGGTGATCGCCCGGATGTGATCGCAAGTTGTTTGGCGTCTTTAGAAATGGGCAGTTGTGCCATCTCTAATTCCACACCGACACGGCTTGCCGCGCACAACCGGTCCAGATCCAAACTAAAGCCGTCGCTGACGTCGATAGCAGCGTGCACATCAACCAATTCTCGTAGTTGTGCGGCCAGCTCAATACGTGGTTCAGGACGAAGATGCCGTCCAAGCAAACTTCCGCCGAGCTGACCCGATACGAATACCGCATCGCCCTCTGCTGCTCCGCTGCGTAGCCATGGATCGGTCACTTCGCCGAGCATTGTGATGTTGATGGCCAAGGGACCGTTATAAGTCGATAAATCGCCACCCGCGATGGCAACATTGTACTTCTGTGCGGCTTCCAAAATGCCTTCGTAAACCTGTCCCGCAATCTCAGTGGCATTCTCGTTGGGCAGTGTCAGCGTCACGATGGCTGAACGAGGAACGCCTCCCATCGCTGCGATGTCGCTCAAGTTAATTGCCATCGCTTTGAATCCGATGTCCCGACCGGCATGCTCCGTCGCAAGAAAGTCGACACCATCGATGATCTGGTCCGCGCAAACAATTTGCTGACATGGGCCACCTGACGGCAGATCGATCACAGCTGCGTCATCGCCGATTCCAACGGCCACCTGTGGCAATCGTCGAGTGCGGCCACGCAAGTAAGCAAGAAAAGATTGTTCCACGGAGCGCTATGAGCTGGGTGAAATGAAGACAAACGCGGCGTCAAACCTGATTCGCTGAGCAACAAAATCGACGATGTCATCGACCGACAATTGATCAACGACGATTCGCACATCGCTCACATCTTCGTACAACGGGCGTCGTTTTGCCATGACGGAGGCAATCTCATCCAAGACGGGTGCTCCCGTCAGCGAAGGGCGTCGCGAGGCGGTCGATTCGTCGCCACCAATCCGCCTCGCCAAGCATTCGGGCGACGCATCAAGCCAGATTACGATGCCATGATCCCGAATTGTCCGACGATTTTCTTCAGCCAGAATCGCGCCGCCACCCAAGCCGATGATTTGAGGATCGGCGTCGACGGCGGTTTGCAAGGCGACTGATTCCAAGCGACGAAATTCAGCTTCACCGTCGGTTTCGAAGATATTGGCGATCGATCGACCTGCTTCGCTTTCAACGCAATCATCGAGGTCGATCGCGGGAAGTTGCCAGCGATCAGCTAAGCTATGTGCGACGGTCGTTTTTACGCTTCCGCGGTATCCGGTAAGAAACAAATGCTGTGAGGGCATTGAGGTGTTGGCTTCATCGTGGTTCAACTTCGTGTTCTCTCTTCACGCTACGAGACGGTATCAATGTTGACAACATCGCACGTGCTCTCGGGCACGGTGTTGCGTGTGCTTTTGGGCACAGTGTTTTTCGTGGTTTGGTCGGGCCTATCGCTCGGTCAGAACGCACCGGTCGAGTCAAGTGATGCGGTCGAGTCTTTGGATTCGTCGGCGATGAGCGTTCCAGAGGCTCTTCAGGGCGATTTTGATACCGGTGACATCGCAGCGGCAACGGCTTGGGCGGACCGTCTAAACCTCGCTGATTGGCTGGGTCCGCTTGCACCGCTGGCGTTGTCCCCATTTTTTGGTGTCGCCTGTTTGTCAGGTCTGGCACTTTATGGACCTCAGTGGGTGACCGACAACGCGCTGTTGGATTCGGCGAGTCCGCTTTGCAGTGTTCCGGTTTTTGTGAGCTTCCTCGTGCTGACCGTGCTAACGAGCGTTCCAAGACTCACCAAGGTCAGCAAGCCGTTTGCTCAAGCGGTGGATCGGCTGGAGGCCTATGCCGTCATCGTGATCTTGCTGGTCATCAAGGTCATGTCATCGATTGGAGGTGATGCCGAATCGTTGGCTAGTGCCGAACCGATTATCGTTCAAGCTGGCGTGATCAGTCTGACCTCAGATTGCCTGCTCATGATCGCTATGACAATCAACATCTTAGTGGTCAACAGCGTTAAGTTTTTCTTTGAGTTCTTGGTGTGGCTGACTCCGTTTCCCACAATCGATGCGATTTTTGAAATCTGCAACAAAACGCTGTGTGCGGGACTGATGACGATTTATGCGACCAGTCCAACGGCTGCGACGGTTCTCAATCTGGTCATTCTTCTTGCTGCATTGATCGTTTTTCGTTGGATTGGTCGCCGCGTCAAATTTCATCGCACCATGCTGTTGGACCCGGTCTTGGCCAAGTGCTTTCCACGTTATGCGTTGCCATCGAATCATGGCTTGATCGCGTTTTCCCGGGATGCTGTGGGATCAGTTCCCTCACGCAGTTTGCTCAAACTGATTCGCAGCGATTCAGGCTTGCGACTGGTACCCGGCTCGGCTTGGTCGCCGCTCAACTGGGGAGTGGGGCGAGATGGTTTTCAAGTGTCGCCGACACCGCAAGCAACATTGACCCGCGGATGGCTGACGCACACGTTGGCAATGACAGTTTGTGATGCAAATGAGAGCGAAGGCGCCGACGACCACCAAGCGAATTGGATGCCGATACAGTTGACGATCAGCCGTCGACATGACGGGCACTTACAGACCCTGGTGGAAGAGTTTGACCTCAAACTCGTTGAACCCTCCAGTTCTGTGCCGCCGTCCAATCGTGCCAGCACTGCCAAGATCGAAATGGCATAAGGATCCGAGAATTTGGATTTTGCGGTGCATTGATCCTGGTCTGGTGGATGGCAGATTTATGTGCTTGGTTTACACTTCTGCGACAAAGACGCTTTCCAAAACCAAACGAAATTTCGGAATAGCTCTGCGAGTCGATGGCGCTAGCCTCGAGCCTCAAATTTCGTTTTGCATTTCAAATGCCGCCCGACGTAACCGCGTTCTGGTCACACGTTTTTGGATAGGCTAAAAGCAGTAATTTCCACCGCGTGACGACACCATGGCTACCCAACGTCTTACCAAGCACAATGCTGCGATGATTCGGGCGGGTGCTTCGATGTTGGTGGAGCGGGAATCGGACGCCTTGCTTTTGCTGCTCGATGGAATGATGGATTGGAAGCGGATCTCGGAGCTGACTCAGTCGTCCGAGCACGCCGTCATCGTCGCACTCGATTCAATGGAAGATCTTGATGGCGCGGCCGAAGCGGGCTTGAAACCGCTCGCGCTCAATAAAGAAAAAGCTCCCTTGCTCGAACGATTGCAAGAGGCACTTCTGGAAGCCGCTGCGGATGAATTGATTCGGACCAATGGCGAAGTCATCGCGGTTTACAGCGGTTTCCAACAAGGGCGTCTTGACTCGATCAGCCATCTGCAGCTCGACGAGCGAATGAGGCGATTCACGTCTCGTGATTTGCAGACCATTGAGTCATCGGTGCCGCTGAAAACCATCAAGACGATTGTCGATCTTGCGGCACAAATCGGTCGCGAAGGACGAGAGGGAAAACCGGTTGGAACGCTGTTTGTCGTGGGTGATGCACGGAAAGTCATGGAACTTTCCAACGATGCGGGAGCGGACCCTTTTCGCGGTTACAACAAAAAGGCACGCAACCTTTTTGATCCAAAAGTCCAAGAAGACGCGAAAGAAATCGCCCAACTGGATGGTGCTTTCATCGTTAGTGCTGAAGGAATCATCGAGCGGAGTCGTCAGATGCTTGAGGTGTCTCACGAGGACCTCAAGATGACCAAAGGACTCGGCTCGCGGCACTGGGCGGCGGCTGCCATCACTCGGAAAACCAAGGCGGTGTCGGTCGTTGTCAGTCAATCGACCGGCACGGTGCGGCTTTATCAAAACGGTTTCTTGATTTTGCAGATCGTGCCGATGGACAAAGCGATTAAGTGGCAGGAATTCGCATTCGAGCCACCACCACAGTCTGATGAGTGATCGGCCGATCACTGGCTCAATGGTGTGAAACACGAAAGTTTTCGTGGATTTGTTGCTTTTGGCTCAAGAAATTGACCGTCGGCTTGTTTGATCTTGTTGCCGGGTGACTCAATCGGGCACAGTCCCTGCGATCGCGGCAAGGATGTCGCTGTCCCCACATATTTGGCGAACATTTCGCTGCAACGGCCTCGAAATCCAAGGAAGGATCTCCATCGTGCTGTTACCCCATCTCTTCAGATCATCTTCGCTTCTTGCTCTGATGCTCGGGGTCGCCGTGACACCGGCGGCTGCTAGCGATTCCATTTTGTTGGCATTCTCGCGGCCGGACTGCAGTCCCTGCGAAGCGATGGTTCCCGTCGTGTCGGAGTTGATCGCACGTGGCGTACCGGTTCGTCAGGTCAATACCGCAACAGAACCCCAGCTGGCAAAGCGGTATGCCATCCGCCAAACACCAACGTACGTCGTCGTTGCTGAAGGACGCGAGGTAACTCGGTTGGTGGGCATGCAATCCATCGCGACGCTTCGTCGGGCGTTGGACACGACGATAACAGGACCGATTACCAACACGAATGCGAGTTTGGTTGCTCCACAATTCAGCGGCGAGACGAACATTCAACCGCGAACTCGGTTGACGCCCCTGCCAAATCAGTTTGCGTCGACATTCGAAAAGAATTCGCCACGCTTCGATTCGGAATCGCTTCCCAATGTCCAGTTAGCTGATGCCATTGAGCGGGCTCGTGCAGCCACGGTTCGACTACGCGTTTTTGATGGCCGAGGTTATGGTGCTGGAACGGGAACCATCATCGACACGCACGGGGATGAGGCGTTAGTCCTGACATGCGGGCATTTGTTTCGCGATGGGACGAAGGATGACAAGATCGAGGTCGATTTATTTGTTGCCGGGGATGTGATCACGGTCACCGGACAATTGATTGACTTCGATGCGGGTGATCGTGACATCGGTTTAGTTGCAATACGGCCCGGTGTGATGATTCAACCCGTTGCTGTGATTGCCGACGGCGAAAAACCACGCACGGGCGAATCCGTGTTTAGCTTTGGTTGCGACCGTGGTGACGACCCCTCACGACACGACACGCGGGTGACGGGCGTGAACAAGTACAACCAAAATATTGGTGCATCGAATATCGAGATCGAGGGAGCACCAATCGATGGGCGCAGCGGAGGTGGGCTGTTCGATCAACGTGGTGTCTTGATCGGCGTTTGTAACGCTGCCGATTACAAGTCAGACGTTGGCATCTACACCGGACCGGGAAGTATTCATTGGCAACTCGATCGCGTTCGTTTGTCTCATCTTTATCGCAACGGACCAAAGGGCACCATTGCTCAAGCCCAAACGTCGATGCCTCAATCGGAGATGAGCTTGGCAACCGCACCAATCAAGCAGCCTGTCGATGCGATGACCGCACCGTCGTCTCGGGAAATGATCGTCATTTTTCGCGATCCTTCGGGAAGCCAACGCGATGAAGTGGTCACGCTGCGAAGCCCGGATGAGGCGTTGATGCGACAGATCAAAACTGCCGCATTGCGTTAGCCGGGACCAAAGCGATCTCGCCATTGCGAAGTGTTTTGAACCGCGGAATCCTCTACACGCTGGCGATCGTGTTCAATCGATTGGTGCCGGCATCGATTTGTCGAGTCTTTTTCGTTCGTGTTGTGGAGTTGGGACCCAAGCATGACAACGTGATCGATGATCGCGTCGAGAAAGCGATCTCGTCCGCGCAGAGACAGTCTCTCGCAGAGGTCACCCTTCAATCCTCGTCGGACCTCGAAGTAAATCGCGTTGGCTGGGCGATATTGGGTGGTTCGTCCGATGAGGCAACTGCATCGGAAAAGCTGATCGGCGGTTGCTGGGTGGCGGAGACCGAAGCTTTCGAGCCTGACATGGGACTTCGGTGGGTGTTGCCTGACGGTGGTCACTGGCTCAGTTCAGCGCGTCTTGATCCGTCTCATCGCGGACACGGCTGTTACGGACGCTTACTCGATCACACGCTGAATCATTATCGCGGGCAACCCGTCTTTGCCTGCATCAATCCCATCAATCGTCGTAGCATTGCCGCACACGCCAGTCGTGTTCGAGGCGTTGTCGGAAACGTGATCGCGGTTCGCGTATTCCGGCGCACTTGGGCATGGACGCGTGGGGCGATCCAACCGCGTCGGCGAACGTACACGACACCGATGGCATCCCAAATTGATCTTGTGATTGATGACGTGCGAGCTTCACAATCGACAGCATGAAATCGACTGCTGAGCATTGGACAATCGACGATCAGCCAAACCCCTTCGTCATCTTGCGTGACGGTCCAACGTCGGGGCAGCGATCGATACGCGCGGCGAAGTATCTAACTCTTGTTGTGGTTTGTGCGTCACTTGCATTTGGTGGCATCCACATTGCAAGGCATTGGTCGTTGACGCATTTGCAACGCGGTATGGCTGATTTATCGCCTTCCGATCAGCAAGACCGGTTGGTGCAACTGGCGAGTTTTGGAAATCAAAGCATCGAGCCACTGGTGCGGCAACTTGATAGCGAGCACGATGACGTGGCTCACACTGCATTCGCGCTTTTGCATGAGAAGCAAGATGTGTGGGCCGGTTGGCCTACGAAAGAAAATGCGAACGCACACCGTCAGCTCGTCGAGGCCATCACCTCATTGCTGGACGATCGACAGCGCGACGCCGAGACCAACGCGCGTTTGACAGAATCAAACGCTGCCCGAATTCGCGATTTGCTGCGACGCACATTGGCTCAATTCGCTGCTGCGGTCGATGCTGATGACGAGGCATCGGTTTGGACGCAAGCCCGGCTGGCATTGGCATCGCTGTATCAGTTGAGGATCGATCCAGCCGTGCGAATTGTGTCGAGCGAAGGCAAGTCTTTGTCAAAGCAAATTGATTTCGTCGCCAACACGAACGATGTGTGGACCGACTGGCCGCCCGTTGATCGACCGAGAATCGCCTCTCGCGAACTCGACGATTCCACGCTGCCCGCGGATTCGCAATTGTTGCCGATTGCCGAAGGTCAGGCACTGGCGTTGGGGTCAGTCAACGAGCCAACGGATTTGGTATCCGAGGTGACGGACGAAAATTCGCCATCTACATCCGTCGTCTTGGTTCGACGTCCCACCGCGCAACTAGTTCGAACATCGGCAACTTTTCCGGGTTCAATGATGCGGGCATTGACAACCGAGTCCGTGATGCGACATCTGAGTCACAGTGAACGCACCACCGTTCAGGACGCTGAAATTGAATTGACGCGACGCGGCATCTCAGAATCCACCATTGAGCTGGCTCGTCAGATGACCAACGGCACACCGACGGACCGTATGCAATTGATTGATCATGTCATTCGCGGGTCCGAGCATGATCCCCGATTTTGGTTGCGTTTTAATATCGATGACCCACAGCGGAGAGTGCGACTTCATGTCGTTTCGATATTGGCAACCATGTCAACGGCCGACTCGCGTGACATCCTTCGTCATCGCTTGCCGGATGAATCCGATCCGGAAGTTGCGACTCGGATTCGGCGTGCTTTGTCGCTGCGATGAATTGACTTTGTCAAAAATCGGCCGCCACTTAGGCATGCGTCGCGATGACGTTGGATGACGAAACCGTTTCGGCATACCACGAAGCGGGACATGCCGTGATTGCTTGTGCGTTGGGGGCACGCATTGATCGCGTTTCATTGTCGCAAGCATCGGCGTTTGATGATGATGAGTCAGGGTTGCCGGCTCGTTTTGGTGATTGCCTGGTCAATTGGGGGCGCGTTGATCCCGACGCAACATGGCAACAGCAAAAAGAGTTGTTAACGACGCTGGCAGGCCCCGTTGCCGAATGGACGTATTTGGATCGCGACATGGACCATGTCGATCCGCAGACGTGGGCGTTGGATTTTGAAGTTGCTCAGCGATGTGCTGCTCGGCTAGCCTCGAACGGTGCAGCCCAATCGCGTTTGATTCGCAGCGCCATCAAGCGATTGCAGACAATCATTGCGTCAGATGTCTGCTGGGCCGCGATTGCAGCCATCGCCGATGAATTGATGATCGGTGATGAAGTCGACGGAGACCGCGTCGCTGAAATCGTCGAGTTCTGGTGGCGGCGACGTTGACGGTTTCGACTTCGTCATGTCATTGCATGTTGAACGATGATAAAGGCATAAAATGAGGCACGGATCGCAACGCCGCCTAACCCGGTGGCTTGGCTCGAGTAAACTCCAGCGGCTTGCTTGCTTGCTTTCGCGTAATTGGGTTTTTGTTTCATTATGAATCGTTGTTTTGTCGTTGTCGTTATCGCGCTGAGTTGGTTATCGATGCTTAATGCCGCTGATCGCGTGGTTCGCATTTGGCCCAACGAACCGCCGCCATGGGATGCGCCTGTGGAACCTGAATTTGATCAAACGCAGCCCGGCGATCGGGAACAAGCCGGTGGACGCGTCACTCGACTGACGAACGTGAGCACGCCCGAACTTCATGTTTATCCTGCGACCGATTCAGCAGGGAATCCATCTCAAACGGCTGTGATTATCTGTCCGGGTGGTGGCTTCAATATTCTCGCGTGGGATTTGGAGGGGACCGAAATTGCGACGCAATTTCGTAACGGAGGTGTGACTGCGATGGTGCTGAAATATCGCGTGCCAACCCGTAAGCGTGACGATCCGTGGACACCCGTGATTCAAGACATTCAACGATCGATGGCATTGGTGCGATCGGGCGAAATCACTCAATCGGAAATCAAAACAGTCGGTTTGCTTGGTTTTTCGGCCGGTGGCAACGCTGTCGCGCGAACTGCGACGTCGACCGGACCGACGTATTCGCCAATCGATCAGGTTGACCAATCACATTTGCCGCCCGATTTTGCATGCTTGGTTTATCCCGCGTGGTTATCCGATGAGGACGATCCGTTTCGTTTGCGGGAAGGTATCGACGTCACCGAGAAAACGTGTCCCATGTTTTTTGCTCACGCCGAAGATGATCCGCATTTTGTGATGAATTCGGTCACGATGTTCACGCATTTGCATCAGGCGGGCGTGCCGTCGGCCTT
>JBCCJB010000003.1:0-26315 GCA_039028015.1 Planctomycetota bacterium | reverse complement strand
CTCAGAGGCAAGCGTTTACAGCACCCTCCCAGCGCAGCTGGGAGGGTCGAAATCGAGCATTAAGCGAGATTTCGGGGAGGGCCCCTGCGTGACGCACAGAGGTCCTGACGCGCAACGATTACCCCTCCCCGACGAGGCTTCGCCCGTCGACCCTGCCCCAAACAAGTTTGGGGAGGGTTCAACAACGCAAGTTTCCACAAACACGGCACTTAAGAACGACACGACCTCTAACCGCGGGAGGGTGAATCCAATCCCGACGAACTCTTCGCCAAAGCGTTCAATGATGAAAACATCGTGCCTCATAATGATTGCAACGATCGCGTTGGCATGCACGACGACAATGGCGTCCGAGCCATCCTCGTTCTTGACCGATTCCGGTGGGCATCGATTATTTCGCGGCTCAATGCCGCCCGGGATGATTGCGGCAACGCGGCAAGCGATGGCACCTCCCATGCCGCCCTACCAAATACCAGCATCGCCTTATTTCCAGCCGGTCGCCTTTCATGGTCCAGGCAACATGGCATTTGCTCTGCCCCAGGCAAATGCCTTTGGTGATCCGCAGTCCGATCTGATGGCTGGGCTCATGGTCGGGCAGGTTTACCGATTCAAGATCACGGGCATTCCTGGTGCTCCAGGCACCGAGTTATTTCCCACGATCGAAATGGTGGATCGAACATTTCCGCCACCAGGATTGGCAACGTCGTATCCCATTCCAATCCATATCGACGCTGATGACATCGCGGCGGCTGCGGACGGTAGCTTGGTCACGCGAGTCATTTACCTCGAGGATCCGCAAACGGCGGTGCCACTGCGTCAGCCCACCAGCGGTGCCGTTCCCATTGATGTCGGCGTGGTTGATGACCCGCTGCACACCGCTGATCGGCTTGGTCGCGTGGTTGCGATTCTTCGATTGGGATCGCTGGCACCACCTCGGGCACCCGCACTGATGCCGGGCTTCGTGTTTGGATCGCCGTCTTGGGCTCCCATCTATCAAGCCGACACGGCTAGCCGAGGTGAGCATCCGTGATCCAACGTACACATAAGTCATCGTTCCGTTTTTTGGAGCCACAGTGTTGGTTGGCCAGCGGGTTGATGGCGGTCGCCATGGTCAGCCTGGCTGGTTGCTCGGGTTTGCCCGAGCGAATTGCAGATTCATCACAGCCAATGACACATACGACCGCATCCGCGCCCGTCACAAAGGAACAGGCTGCGAGCAACGTGGCGCAGGTGGGTTGGATCTGTGGTGGCCAACAAAATGATGGTTCTGGATGTCCTTCGTGCTCTGGAAGTTCTTCGCCGGCGGTATGCCAAAGCGAGCCACGCTGCGCGACTTCGCTGAGCGGACCTTTCTTGCCTCCGCCTTGGCGTGTCGACCCTCAAGAATTTCTGTGCGACGGTGGTGACCAACCTCCGGAGGCGTTCCTGTCTCAATCGGACGAAATCCGAAACTTGGGGCCCGAGGACACAGTGTCCAAGTACGTGACCGAAGCAGGCGATGTTGCGTTCGCCGCTTCCAACCGCGTTTGCGTTTACGCACCTCGATTTGGAAGCGTCCGTCAAATCACGCAAGCGGTCGCAGGCGAAAAAGCGGTGGCCGCGATCGGCTTTGATCGGCGTGAAGGTCCCGTTGGAATCAACGTGGACTTGCCGGGGCTCGTGGTCAGCGAGACGGTCTCGCCGATCAAACAACAACGCACCCAGCGCATTGATTCGATGCGGGAACGCAATCGAGGCGTGCTGATCGATCGAGTGCAACAACCCGTTGCTCAAGTCGATTTCTTGGCGGCCCTGGCGGGTATCCAGAACGTCGGTTTGAACCAATTGCACGAATCGCAGTTAGCGTTGGTTCGTCAGCATGCTCAAGCGGCAATTGCGTGGAGCATTGATGAATCGGTCGAAATCGCCATTGAAGATCTCAAGGCACCGGTGCTCACGCGGGATCAAAAAGTCGACGCACTGGTCGTGTATGACTTTCCCGATGCGGGCCGACTCAATTTGATCAAGTTGGTTGATCGGCGTGATGCGAAACCTGGAGATACCGTCACGTTCTTGCTGCGGCTACAAAACGTCGGCGACAGTCCCGTCACCAACGTTGAGGTAGCGGACAATCTAACAACGCGTTTGGAATACGTCGCCGAAAGCAGCGTGGTCACCGATCCAACTTCCGGCGAATCTGTCGATGCCCGATTGCAAGTTGTCGCCAACGCGGTCGGCTCATCAAAACTCATCTGGACGCTACCGAAAACACTCGCCGTTGGCGATATGGTCGAAATCAAATTCGAGTGCTTGATTCGCTAGTGAGACCATCATGCAGCGGCTTGCTCGCAGGTCGATTTAAGGTCCGCTGCGAATTGATTGAAAGCGTCATCAAATGATGGGATTAGTTTGGCGAAAAGGGGAAACAGTGGTCCGCCAATTCGTTCGGTCATACTGACGCGTGTTTGGCCATCGGTTTGCGGCGTCAGTTGATAAGTTCGCGTGCCCATCGCATCACCCCACGACAAAAGCGACGGTGGTTCGAACTGTTTGACCTTCAAATGGAACGTGCGTTTGGGGGCCAGCGTCGATCGCAAATGAATCGTTTCGCCGGGCGCGATGGATCCGGAAAGTTCAACGATCGAGCTATTCCATGACGGCATGCCCTTCGCGTCCGTCAATCGACTCCAAATGACCTCCGGCGGGGCTGCGATATCGACCGCGACGCTCGTCGTTCGACTGAACAGTCGTTTGATGGTGACTGCTTGATTGCTTGAGGATGTTGTTGGCGTCGTCATCGTTACCCTCTGGATTGAGTTATCCTGACACGTCTGATGCGGATGCCAGCGGGATCAAAAATGTCGTTGACGTTCGCAGGATATCGAATGTGATCCTGACACGCGCGATCAAAGAACCATTTTGAAAATGATATTCCAAGGCACCGGTGAAGTCGTTTGTCAGCACACACGTCGAGTCGGATTCGTCGCCGCCGCCAGCAGAGTAGCAAAACAGTTTGCGAGCCTCATTTGTTTACTAGGAATTGTCTGCCCATGTTCATTGGCCGATGCGCCAATCAAACCAAGGTTCGAGGTGACCGTTCGTGCCAGCGAACTAGATCCACGGGTGCGCTCCTATCCCGAGATTGGCTATTTGATCGAGCGAGAAGACGGGAAACCGGCTGATGAGCAACAGGCTTGGTTTGATCCCAATGTGCCCCCGCGTGGAAAGTTGGTGATTTGGTTGATGTCGCACAAGCCTGAATTGTTTGAGCGAATCACGTCCTATGGTCTGCATGCGATGCGAGTGCACTACGCCAACAAGTGGTTTAGCGTGTGTTGCCAGCAAGAGCCTGTCTCGCCGACGTGCCGGGGTGACCTCCGCTTGGAAGCGGCGACTGGTGAGGACGTTAGCGATCAAGTAGCAATCGCCAAACCCGATGGATTATCGGTTCGAGCTTTCAAGATGGTTCATCATTTGGCCTCGACCAAAGCGCCAGGCGATTGGGGGCAGTTTTTGAACGCTGCTGGTACTGATTTGGACTGGGACAAAGTGATCCTGGCCGGTTCGTCGCATGGGAGCACCACGGCGTGCCGATTCGCCAAGCATCAACGCGTTGCCCGCGTTGTCGCTCTGTGTGGACCGCGCGACCAGCATCAGACCTGGCAAGCACTTCCATCGGCGACGCCAAGCAATCGTTTTTTTGCCTTCTCTCATGTGCTCGACGGTGGCTGGACGGGCGATCATTACTGCCGTAGTTGGGAAATGCTGGGGCTGCAGGCTTTCGGTCCAATCGTCAACGTCGATGATTCGTCACCGCCATATGGACACACGCGTCGCCTAATCACTGACTTCGATGTGGATGGTAACGCCAAGCGGGCACACTCAAGCGTGACTCCCGGAAAAGCGGCAGCCAAGACTGAGTCAGGCGAGTATCGCCATGAACGCGTTTGGCGTTATCTGTTCACGCATCCCGTGGAATCCGTTGGCGATGCCGTGCCACTTGATCCAGGCTGTGATCACGAGCAGGACTAACTCGGCAAGAGCGGTTGTGCTTCATCGGCCAACATTTTGACGATGCGACGGGTTGTGACATTGATTGGCCTGGTCGCCAGTTCATCGATTGGCATCCATCGCCATGGTGCCGGTGGCGCGTCGTCCAGCGTTGATGTCGATTCCACCATGACTTCATGAACGTGGAGCGTGATGCGGTACTTCGTGACGCCATGCTTGATGGTTTGGTGACGCGTGCCGACACACCAACCCTGAGGCGCATGTCCAAGTTCGTTTGCCAACCACGCGACCGCCGCCGAAGCGTTGTTGGCTTCCGGTGACCCAATTCGCGGCACGTCCCACATGCCCGCAAATCGCTGGCCATCGGGGATCTGACGCACCAGGATTCGCGATGAATCCGAGCCATCAAGGCGGTCGCGTTGACGCAAAATCAGAGCAAACTCAGTGCGGATTTCGATTTCGATCCGACTGACTTTGCCCGGGATTTCGGACTCCAAGCCGTGCTCATGGGCGGCGCAGTGCTTGACGACCGGGCACCTGTCGCACGCGGGCGCTTTTGGTGTGCAAATCAGGGCACCGAGTTCCATCGCCGCCTGATTGATTGATGCTGGCCCTCGCGTGCGATCCCGCACTGATCGGCGTGGCAAAATTGATTGAGCCACGGACCATAGTCTCTCTTGGCCATGCTTTGACTTGACGTCGCCGCGATATCCGATCCAGCGACTAAAAACTCGTACGGTGTTGCCTTCAAGAATCGGCAACGATTGATTTTGAGAAATCGAAAGGATCGCGCCCATCGTGTATCGGCCGATCCCAGGTAGCGCTAGAACATCCGTTGGCGACGTCGGAAAATGGCCATCGTGGCGTTCTTGAATTTGCTCCGCCGCCTTCTTGAGCGATCGAGCCCGACGATAGTAACCCAAGCCTTCCCACATCCGCAGCAATTCATCTTCTTCGGCGGCGGCCAACGATGCCACGTCGGGGTAGCGATTAATGAATCGATGAAAGTAGGGAATCACTGTCGCGACCTGAGTCTGTTGACACATGATCTCGCTGATCCAGACGTGATAGGGCGTCGGATCATCTCGCCAGGGCATCGGACGGGCCGCCGTTTTGAACCACTCGGTCAAACGCGATCGTAATCGACGCAATGATGCCGCGTTGACCCACGTGGCATGATCAACAAGGGCATCATCTGTGATGGCGTCGTCGGCGGTGGCTGTCACATCGCCGGACGTCTTTGGCGTGGCTAGGCTCAACGGGACGGTAGCTTGCCAAGCCTGGCTTGTGTGTGGAGCGTCTGGCTTGCTCGCTGAAATTCAATCTTGATTTCATCGCCCGGTACGTGAGCGTTGATGGCATCTTGCAGGTCCGCGAATTTCCCAATGGGCTTGTCATCAATCTTGACAATCACGTCATCGGCTCGCAGTCCCGCTGTCGCTGCGCCACTGCCCAGGACCACCTCGTTGATAATGCATTCATTCATCGTGTCGATGCATTTCACACCTAAGAATCCGCCCTGTTTGTATTCGACCTGCAAACCGGGAAGCGTCCTTTGCAACGCCGCCACATTCTCGGCCGGAGCACCGGTGCCGTTGAGCGTCAACGAAATCGTAATGGGTAGCGTCGCGAGGTAATCGACCATCTCCGCGGTGAGCGGCACGTAGCGAAAATCAAGATGTTGAATCCGAGACAGCGATCCGAGTTCGCGGAGCGAATCCATGTCGATCTCACCTTCGACCAAAGCGATGGTCTTGACGTCGGGCATCTTGGCGATGCCCGCAATGGTGTTTCGACGTAGAGCTGAGCCTCGTAATCGAACGAACCCAATTTGGTCGATCCACTGAAGCAAATCGAGGATTGCATCGGGTCCTCGGAATGAATCGTCGATTTGCAGAACCCGTTTCACTTCGTCGCGTGCGTTGAGCACAAAGCGAGAGTCGCCGATGAAGACATTGGCCGCCGCCAGTGTTCGCAGTGCCTGAACGCGTCGGACTTCACCAACCTCTTGAATCGCTTGGGTTGCTTGTGCCGCACGGCTGCCACCGGTTGACGCTAATCGATTGAGTTCTTGCCATGCGTCACCTCGAAATGAAATTCCGACGCGTTTCTCATCGCTTCGATTCTCGCTCGACTTATCGCTGAGCGTCTCATCGGGTGGATTATTGACGGGTTCTGCGTTTGAGTTTTTGTTCGCTGAGTCTGCTGCGTTTGTCGGATTAGCCTGATTTGAGAGGCCGACATTCTCGGTCGCCGATTGGCGCTCCTCGGTTGGCGTTGGCAAAAATGGTTCCGAGATCGCAATCTCTTGCAGGACCATGACGGCCCGTCGCGTGGTTTCCAAATCACCGCTTTGAATTGCTCCGATCAAAGGTTGCACAGCAGCACCGCCCGCTTCGATCAACTCTCGGGTGGCTCGCGTTCGACGCAGGTAGGACTGGCTGCCCAAATCGTCGACCCAGGTCTGGATCTGGTCTCCCGGTGCGGCCTTTTTTTGCGTGGCCTGTGTTTGACGCGGGTACGACGGGCTGCCCAAATCGTCAGGCCAGGTTTGATTCGGATCTCTTGGAGTAATCTTCGACGTTCTCGGGTTGCGGAGGCTTGAGCCAGAGTCGTTGGCGACTTGAGCGAGCAGCCCCGAAACACCGAAAACCGGTGCGAATAGCCCCAGTGAGAATCCCGCTGCCGCAAAAACGACCAGAAGCAATGATCCGCGACGCTGATGGCCGCGAACTATCGATGTCGAAATCTGCATCATGATCGGATCGCCACGCATCATCCTCTAGTGGGCAGTGAGTTAACGACGACGACTTGCCGAACGTCCACCGAGGCTGAATTGTACCGAGCCGCCATGTTGTTCCACAAACGCGGAATCCCAGCGTGTGGGTTTGTGGGGCTGATTTGGGCTAAACATCTCTAGCCAATGTGATTTAATGCGGGGCCGGTCAAATTTCCGCGGCCGTTTGTGCTAATTCGCTGTCATCTGTCTCGCTCGTCGCCCATGCAACTTCCGATTTTGTCTGATTCGAACGTTTCCGTTGCGTCGATGCCGACGTCCGTAAACGGGATCTCCAAAGTCGATGCGACTTCCAGAGGCAAATATGCTGTGGTTTCTTTAGGTTGTCCAAAGAACCTTGTCGACACCGAACAGATGCTTGGCCGGCTGGATGCGGACGGCTACGCGATGGTCGACTCGGTGGATGGTGCCGATTTTGTCGTGGTCAACACGTGTGGATTCATTGATTCCGCTCGTAACGAATCCATGGCTGCGATCGACGAAATGTTGCAGCTCAAACGCGACGGGCGGCTGCGGAATGTTGTCGTGACGGGCTGCCTTGCCGAACGTCAGCAAGACCAGTTGCTCGAAGCCCGTCCCGAAATCGATGCCTTGGTTGGGGTTTTTGGCCGCAACGATATCGTTTCCGTTGTCGATGACCTTTACTCAGGACTTCAAGAGCAACGCACGGTATTCAAGCCCGCCGCGGTCAATCCGTTGTCCGACGCGGTGCGTTCCGCAGTCACGCCGCGACATTTTGCCTATCTGAAAATCAGTGAGGGTTGCGACCGCAATTGCACGTTTTGTGCGATTCCGGGCATGCGGGGTAAGCACTTCAGCAAACCGATCGAACAGATCGTGGATGAGGCGAAGCGATTGGGCGATTCCGGCGTTCGGGAAATCGTTGTCGTTGCTCAAGACACGACGTATTACGGCATCGATCGATATGGTGAGCCGCGGCTGCGAGATTTGCTGCTGCAGCTGGATCAAATCGAATCCATCGATTGGATTCGGCTGATGTACTTTTATCCGATGTACATCGACGATGCCTTAATCGAGACGTTGGCGACGGCGGAGAGGATCGTGCCGTACATCGATATGCCGCTGCAGCATGCCAGCGATCGGATGCTCAAACGAATGGCTCGCCGAACTACGCGGGCGCTTCAGACCGAGATCGTCCACAAAATGCGGTCGGCGATCAAATCGCTGGTCTTGCGAACCACCATGATCACCGGATTTCCGGGCGAAACCGATGCCGATTTTCGACAGCTGCTCGACTTTGTTGATGAAGCTCAATTTGAAAACTTGGGTGTGTTCACCTACTCGGTCGAAGAGGGCACGCCGGCGGCACGAATGCGTCATCGGGTCCCAGCGGAGCTGGCAGCGAGTCGTCGCGACGAGTTGATGGCATTGCAGCAGAGCATTGCCTTCAAATGGAATCAATCGCGAGTCGGTGGTACCGAAGAGGTTCTCATTGACGCTTTGATGCCATCGGATGGCGGAGCATCAAACTCGCAAGATGTTTACATCGGTCGCACACGTTGTGAGGCACCCGACGTTGATGGGTTGGTTTATGTCTCCGATATCAGCGACGAATCGCCCATCGAGATTGGACAGATCCGGCCCTGCGAGATCGTCGCGTCGCAGGGTTATGACCTCGTCGCCGCTAACGTGGACTGAACGCGACGATTTATTGGATAACGCTGTTTTGCCTGGAACGGTTGATTCAGCGATCGGCAGTTTGATTCCAAAGTCGGTAGGGATCATCGTGTCGCCTCATTTGCTCGGCAAGTAACACACGCATGAGCTTGAGCTGGTCGGCGTATCGGGGATCGTCCGCCAAGTTGACTTGATTGGATGTTGGTTTCACACCGGTTGCCGCGACGACGTCGGCCGCATGATGCTCGATCAAGAACTCATGGGGATTCTCGTCAAGATTAAACAGCTGTGTTTTTCGCACGGTTCCGTCTAGCACATCGTATTCGACGAGCTTCCATGGCCCCTGTTTCACCGCACGCATGCCCGGTTTGGTGCCACCGCAATAAACGCCAAAACTAATATTACGTATGGAATCTTGTTCACCACGCAAAACCGGGACGAAGCTGATGCCTTCGTTGGTTGCGGGCGGATCAACGCCAGTCAAATCACAAATCGTGGCAAGTAGGTCCAACAAATACACGTTGCCGGTCGCACGCGTCGCCGCAGTGATCCCTGGACCGCGGACGATCATCGGAACCCGCCACGTGTGCTCATACAAATTCTGCTTGCCTTGCAAGCCATGACGGCCGATCGCCATGCCATGATCGGACGTGTAGATCACATAGGTGTTGTCGAGTTGCCCGGTTGTCTCAAGGTGATCCAGCACGCGGCCAATTTGGGCGTCAATGTTGGCCGAACAAGCGTATTGTCGACCCAGTTCATTGCGGATCGTCCCAATGTCGCGACGCTCCCAGACGCCGCTGACCGATACCTCATCGCGCAGTCCCGGATGCCCGTGTGGAAAGGGATGCGCGGGTAGATAATTGATCGGCAACGCCGGTTGCTGATCATTCTGTGCCGGCGGCACGTCTGGATCGGAGTGGTTGGTGGCGCCGTACTGCGCGAGGTACTCCGGCGTTCCATCACGCGTATCATGCGGATGCGAAAACCCGAAGTAAACCAAGAATGGATTGGTCGGATCATTCTGTTTCTCACGTGACTGCAAGAAATCCAACACGCGATCGCCATGCCACTGGCTGCCCGATTGAGCATCGCCGCCTCGCTTCATTGCATCGTGGCGTACGGTGAACTGTCGATTTGCACCTTCATAGCTATTGCCCGTCTTGCAGGTTCGCATCGTGTCGAACCCGGCGCGGTTGAAGACGGCCGCCAGCGTATTGGTTTCTAAATCGGGCGGTACTAAAGCGGTATTGACGGCGTTGGGATTCGCCAGCGGTTTTCGGCCCTTTCGGCTTTTGCGATTGGGAATGTGCCAAACGGTTCTTCCCGACATGATCATGTGTCGCGAGGGCGTGCAGACAGCCCCCGACCAAGCACCCATGTGGCGAGCATCGTCAATCACCATTCCTTCGGCAGCCAGCCGATCCAGGTTGGGTGTCTGCAGTGTCGATCTTGGGTTGTACTGTTTCAGTTCCAGTGGGGACTGATCATCGACAACGATGATAACCACGTTGGGGCGTTCCGCCGTCGTCGAATTGACGGCGATACCAATGATGGCGACCCAAAACCACATCATCAGGTGTGAGAAGCATAAATGAGAACAACAACGCTGCGGAGATAACGTCACGGAAGAACCTTGCCAATAGAATCGAGAATGACTTGTCGTGGTTTGGGATCATTGAGCGGTTGGCGAAGTTCGGCTGGAACGAACCCGTACTGGGCATGATAGGCGTTCTGGTTCATGCCGTATTTGTCCAGCGATTCACCGCGAATCAAAGCAATTGTCGCTGCAGCACAATCAGCAAGCTGCGCTTGGGATGGAACGCCAAGGTCAATTTGCATTTCCGATGCGGCACGATGATCGTCAAGATAATCCGCAACAATGGGGACGTGTGAACGATCACCGAATCGCGCGACGACTCGCAAGCAAATGCCAACCAGTTCCGCCGGCAGCGCGTCGCGCTGAAGCGTATCGATTGCAATCGTCAACGTGTCAGCCAGCTCCCAGGACAATCCAAACCACAGCACATTGTCGCGACTGGCATAACCACTTCGCCGGATCCATCCGCCAACCAACGCGTTGACGGGTCCCTTCAGTTGCGGATCGCGTCGAAGATTCGTGGCAGCTTCTTTACGGAGCACCGACAACAGGATTTCGTCATCGGTCGTGTTGAGCGGATTACGCGGATCATTGGCCAACAGCAATAACGCGAGTGCATCGGTCGATGTTGGCGGTCGTCGCTCAACAAACAGCCCTCGTTGAATTCGTGCGACGACGCCCAGCCAGGCCTGGCGGCGATCGTTGGGCGTTCCCGACAGTGACGTCAGCATTGGCCGATGCCGCATGTGCAGCTCCACGAACATCTCTCGGACGCGGATGCTATCGCCCAGGATGTCTTGAATCACTGGCCAACCGTCAAAGTCACCCGGGCCGCCGCGCAAGAATTCGTCAATTCGTCCGGCGCGTTGTGAACCGACCACACCCCGAACGACATCATCGGCTCGCATCCGAACCTCCACATCGCGACTTTCGTCCTCCGCAACGGCGCGAAGTTTGACGATCGCATCGTTTCCGATGGCGTGAAGTTCCGCGGCGGCTCGTTCTCGCGCCGCAAAAGTTGGCTCACCCAGTTGAATGATTAATTGGTCAATTCGTTGTTGTCGAATTTCTTTTGCTGACGCTGGTGATTCTGACGATTCAGAGCTCCTCGGCATGCCCGTCTCAACGGACATGTCATCGTCAGCATTGACGGGCGGCGTCAGCACGGATGTTGATTCCGAGTCCAGTGCTAGGCGTTCAAACACCTGAGCGATCTGGTCGCTTGGCAAATACGGCCGGGGAGTAATCCTCTGAGCGATTGGTTGCTGAACTGCGGGTTGCTGAACTGCGGGTTGCTGAACTGCGGGTTGCTGAGCAGCGGGGCGACTCGAATCGACGCCGTTGGGATTGCCTCCCGCTAACTCAGGCGATTCTAGATTTGGCTGTGTCCGAGGATCGTCGTTCTCATCGACCGCATCTGCGACATCGACTGGAAACAGGCTGATCCAAAAACAGCAAATTAGGGGCGCGACCGTTATCAACCGGCCCAACGGAGTCTTCGTTGCGTCTTCCAATGAAGCTGCCCTCATGCATTCCGTCGTCGCTAGCCACACGGAAGGATTGATGTCGAAACCGGGAACGTTCTTAGTCGGGCAAAATAGCTGAATCAATTGAAACGATCAGCCTCTGTGACGTCTGCCTATTGATCGATTCGAATCGAGTCATGCTTATTACCCGGTGATTGGTGAGTATAGGCGATTGCCGGTGCGATCGCGCCGTGAAAGGAAGCCCATCAGTCCGATCAACGGCCGATCGCAACTGTTGGCAAGCACGGTTGGTCCGATACGCCGTCGTCACCTCGGTCACAAAAACGGTTGACGCGGGATCGACAAGGGTCTACCGTTTTATTGTTGAGTAAATCATAGGGATTTGCGGCCGCTTGCAGCCTTACTGCTAAAAAGCCAGTTCATGTCACCGAGCATTTTGTCGGCTCAGCCGACTTATCTGACTCCTGCCCGTTCATCTTCTCCGTCTGAGGATCCCGGCAGTTCCGAACCAGATCGCCCCACCGCAGGTGTTCGCTCCACCGATTGCGTTCACGCGGGCCGGCCGGACTCGATTGGGTATGACGCTGTCACCACGCCCGTCGTCAATGCGTCCACGTTCACATTTGCGTCGACTGATGAGCTGCTCGACTTCGTTGAGGGCCGGCTGGGTCGAGAAGAGTATGGACGCTACGGCAATCCCAACGAGCGCGTCGTCGAATCCAAGCTGGCGGCTCTTGAGGGAGCTGAGGATGCGGTTGTCTATTCGTCTGGAATGGCGGCCATCGTTGGACTGCTGATGACCAAGCTTTCGTCCGGTGACGAAATCGTTTTTTTCGATCAGTGCTATCATCGCAGCCGTGAATTCTGTGGTCGTCATTTGGCGAAGTTCGGGGTGACAACGCGAACGGTGCCCACGGGCGATTACGCCGCGATGGAATCGGTGATCAATCCACGAACCAAGATGTTGGTCAGCGAATCTCCGACGAATCCGCATCTGACCTGCGTCGATTTGGAGCCTTTGGTCGAATTGGGAAAACGCTATCAGATCAAAACGCTGATCGATGGCACGTTAGCGACGCCCATGAATCTGAAGCCAATCGCATATGGCGTCGACTACGTTTGGCATTCGGCGACGAAATACCTCGGGGGTCACAACGATTTGCTCGCTGGTGTGATTTGTGGTCGGACATCGGATCTGGAGCCGGTTCGGAAGATGCGGAGTTGCTTGGGCAATCTCAGCACCCCGCAGAATTTGTATTTGCTTGAACGAGGGCTCAAAACGTTTGCCTTGCGAATGACGCGACACAATGAGAATGGCCAGGCCGTTGCTGAATTCTTGCAAGATCACCCGCGGGTTGATCAAGTGTTTTATCCTGGGCTTGTGTCGCATCCGTCGCATGATGTTGCTGTTCGCCAAATGGCCGGCTTTGGCGGGTTGGTCACATTTACGTTGAAAGATGCAACTTGGCGCGAGACTGCTGCGGTGGTCGACGCCGTTCAGCTAGCGAAGATTGCACCGAGTTTGGGTGGCGCTGAGTCATTAATCGAGCAGCCATTGGTGATGAGCTATTACAGCTATTCAAGTGAAGAGCGGCAGCGATTTGGAATCCCCGACAACATGATCCGCTACTCGTGTGGTCTCGAAGATGCTGACGATTTGATTGCTGATCTCGATCAGGCTTTCATGGCCGTATGAGCGCGGATTTTCGCACCCGCGCCATTCACGACGGTCATGAACCCGATCCTGCCACCGGCGCAATTGTGCCGCCGTTGCATGTGGCTAGCACGTTTGTTCAGCCCGGTGCCGGAACGTGGGGCGAATTCGATTACAGCCGCAGTGGCAATCCAACACGTGCTGCGTTGGAAACGACGCTGGCGTCGCTCGATGAAGGTTGTGGTGCATTGGCGTTCTCAACCGGCATGGCTGCGATTCATGCGGTGATGATGACGTTGCAAACCGATGATCACGTGATCGCGGGAGCCGATCTTTACGGAGGTGCCTATCGGCTGCTGCATCAGATCTGTAACCGATCGGGAATCACCGTCACGTTGGTCGATATGACCGATCTGAATGCGATTGAGGCGGCGATTTCACCGACCACCCGGTTGATCTGGGGTGAAACGGTTGGCAATCCCAGGCTAACGATTCCGGATTGGCCCGCGATCGCGAAGTTGGCTTCCAAGCATGGCATTCGGACCGGAGTGGACAACACGTTCGGCACGCCGGCGCTGATTCGACCACTCGAAATGGGTGTCGACATCGTGATGCATTCGGCGACAAAGTACTTGGGCGGTCACAGCGACTGTTTGGGAGGCACGGTGGCCGTCGCTGATCAAGAACTTCACCAGCAACTCGCGTTCATACAAAATGCGACCGGTGCGGTTCTGGATCCAATGAGTTGTTTTCTGGTGGCCCGTGGCATCAAAACATTGGAACTGCGGGTTCGTGAGCAATCCGCCACCGCAATGCATATCGCTCGCTGGCTTGAATCCGACCCGCGTGTTCGATCGGTTCTGTATCCCGGACTCGAATCGCATCATCAACATGCGACTGCGAAGGCGATTTTTGGTCACGCGCAACCAGCCGAATCGATTTGCTATGGAGGCATGATCACGTTTGAGCTGGATGGTGATTTGGAATCGGTGCGTCAGTTTTGCCAGAGCACAAACCTATTTCGCTTGGCGGTCAGCTTGGGTGCCGTCGAATCATTGATCGAGCAGCCGGCAACGATGTCGCACGCGTCATACGCGGCCGAAGATCGACAGCGGTTTGGCATTACCGATTCGCTGATTCGATTATCTGTCGGTCTCGAATCGCCCAACGATCTCAGAGCCGACCTCGATCAAGCTTTCTGAATGAACTTGGCCGCGTAAGAACCTTCAGGAAAATCATGCGAAGTATTCAATGATACGAACGCGTTAGCGTCGGGTTTCGATCGCGCGATCGGCCTTCACCCCATGAGCCGAACGCGTTAGCGTCGGGCCTCAATCAAACATCGGGCCTACACCTCGCATTGACTTGCTAAAGCGTTCCGATGCAACCGTCTCAGGCGCACGCGTGTCGAAACGGCTCTGCGTCACAATCCCTCAACGGGTTTCGTTGGCATAGCGAATATCGCCACGCTTCAGTTTTGAAACCCACTTGCGGATATCGGGAGCACGTCGGAGAGCATTTTCCAGATCAGGGCGATAACCAAGGGTTTCACCCGTGATCTGTCGCAGATTCTCAATTGCGAGCACTCGCACTGGCATCGATGGTGAGTCCAACCAGTCCACCAAATTCTCGTCACCACCAGCGGCGAGTTGCTGTGGTGAAAAACCAACGAGCAATTGAAAAAGCACAGCGCCATCAGCTAACTCGGCCCGCATCGCAGCGTCGCGAACGCTGACCGCAGCATCAGCTGACCGTGCGATTTCCAAACGTAAGGTTTCGAAGTGCTCGGTCCAGTACGTCCGTTGCCGAACGCGACTAAAGATTCCGTCGTTGCCAAAGTAAACGTCGCCTCGGCCAATCATCAACAGCGTTTCGGCAGCCAGCGCCGCGACCTCCACACGTCGGAACGCCATCGCCTCTCGCAGCGAACGTTCGAGTGAATCGGGTTGTGCTTGGCCGTCACGGACAAAGGTCAGCAACCCTTCGCGGGCGGATTGAACCAGCAGGTCGACGCGTGGCGGCACATCAACCCAAGTTGGCAACTCATCGACGGCGTTGACGACTGGAGGCTGCGTGTCGTTTGCCCGCCATTGTTGATCGGCGACGATGTTAACGGGCTCAAATGACGATTGACTGCCAATGGGTGACAGCTCGGCGCCACCTTGGATCGCCAAAATGCGATAAACGGTTTGACGATTTCGCTGCACCAGCGGATCGAAACCCGGCAAGCGAATGTGCGTCAGTTCAATGGCCAGCACCGTTTGCGCTTCGGGCATCGTCAACTCGATTTCCCGTTGTCCAAGCTGCAAACGCGTTCGAACATTTTCGCGAGTTGAAGCGAGTGTGAAACGGCCGTCGATCACCCTGGTCCGAATCATACCCTCATCATCTCGCGTTAGCTGAATTCGAGTCGGGCCGGCTAACATCCATTCCAGGTCGCCCACACGAGTCGGCACAGCGGCGTCGGCCGGTGCTGAAGGCGAGTCCGCATTCGCACTTGCAGTAGCAATATCAGCATCAAACTCCTCATTGGGTCGCGACACCAAGATTGGTCGATAGAGAGCTGGTGCCAAAATCGTGGCTCCCGCCGAAATCTCCCTCTGCTGTGCTGTCAAAGGTTGCCACGATGCGTCCGATTGCGTGAGCACCAATGAATCTGGATTGATCAGTGTTGCCACAATCCCCGAGACGACGTCGGGTGATGCATCTGGAGCGCCGGGCACCTCCATGGAACTGGGGCTTGGAGCATCGTCCGCTTTGATGGGTTCGGCCAACGGATCAAAGCCCTCTTTCATGCTTAGATCTTCAGATGCCATCTCTACTGCAGGAACCACAGCGAGGTCATCGCGAGTGTTTGAATCCATTGCCAATAGATCAACTGGCGGCATGTCGATTGGCTTGGGCGGCGTGGCAGCTAGGCCGTTGACTGGGTTTTCCGAGACGACGACTTCGGTTGGACGGGTCGACTCGTTTTGATCGCTTGCAACATCGATGGGTTCGGCTGTCGCGTTCTTGGATTCATCTGATGTTGAACTAGCCCCGGTCATTGTGAGTGACGTGTCATCGACCGGCGCTCGCGCCAAATCGATCTCTGCTAACGCGGGCGAATCTGGCACCAACGGGTTTGAGTTGAGTTCGCTTGCTTCGGTATCGGTATCCGGAGTAACACTGTCTGAACTGTCGTCGGTGTTATCCTCGTCGGGCAATTCTTCGGCAATCGCGGGATCAGCTTGACCCGATTCTTTCTCGCTTACCAACTTCGGGGCATCGATTGGATTGGTTGTTTGGCTGGCCACTTGGTCGATTGATGATTCTCGCATCATCGGCTGAAAAACGCGGGCCAAAGCGAAAAGAAAAACCGCTACCAATGCCAATGAAACCAACCAGGGCGTGATTCGGGATGGTCGGATGCCGCCGCGATATCCGTCCGATTCCAGCATCGCCCGCCGTGTCGCCCCGGCGAGTGCCACCGAGTCCCGCGATGTGGCATCATCACCCGTCGCGTCTCGCAATCGGGTTGCCGCATCGGCCACGCCCGAATCATTCGGTCCGACCGGCCCAATGCTGGTCGACGCCTGTTGTGCCGGCGCGATGCCTTTCGCATCGGTTGCCGCAAGCGTTTCCATCGCAGCCAAATCCATCGCATCGTCATTGGAAGCCGCGGGCAGATTTAACGATGCATAGCTGATGGGGTCATCGGTCGCTCGCACTTGCGGCGACATATCAGGCGTCCGCGATGATGCTGCTTCCATCGTTCGAAGTGCGTCGCTGTTGGGCAAACCATACACGCGTTCCCGTAATCGATCGGGGACTCGTGCTGGTTGCCCCAAGGCAATTGCGAGAATGTGATGACACGCAGCCGCTTCCGCCAACGACACGTCTGACTCCTGACACCATTGTTCGATTTCAGCCAGCTGTTCGACCGAGAGCATGCTGTCAAGATATTCGCTCATCACATTGGCGTTTTCCAGCGGCCCCATGGCATCGGGCGAGGGTGCTGATAGCTGTTCGCGATTCATGCTTCCGCGGATGCGGCTCACCAAGGCCACCGCCCGAGGACTTGCTTCGAGTTTCGCCTTGAGCACGACCGCGTCTTCGGGCTCGAGGGTGTTGTCAAGGTAAGCCAGCAAAGTTCGCAGTGTTAAACGCATGGGAACTCGTTTTCAAATTGAATCTCGAATCACAACCACCGTGTTGTCTACTGATATCAGCACAGCAGAGTGGGCCGTCTGCATTGATAGTGACCGCACGTCGTGGCTTCCGTTCGAGAAACGGGTTGGAAAACCAGAGAATTTTGCGATGAGCATCGCTCACATGTCTGTCCTGCCCGCCTCGTCAGATTTGGCCGCGGTCGTCATGATGAACTGAATTACGGAATCCTTCAGCAAACCAGACACCTTCTAAACGGCACGATTCTCCCGCACCGCCTATGGCTTCGACCTACAAAGATGCCGGCGTCGATTTGGATGTGTACGCCGAATCGATGAGCCGATTGCCGAGATTAATGCATCGCACATTCAGCCCTCGCGTGCTGCCCAGCGATGGTGGTTTTGCGGGTCTGTTTCAGCTCGATTTTGATGGCAAGTTATTTTCGCGGAATTACGTCGATCCGGTGCTTGTCAGCGGTACCGACGGCGTCGGCACGAAGCTGAAAATCGCTCAACAACTTGGTGTTCATGACACCGTTGGCGTCGATCTGGTGGCAATGTGTGTCAACGACCTGATTTGCACGGGTGCCGAGCCACTGTTCTTTCTCGACTACGTCGCCATGGGACGCGACGATCCAACTCGCCTAGAACAGATTGTCCAGGGGATCAGCGATGGCTGCGTTGCTGGCGACATGGCATTGCTGGGTGGCGAGACCGCGATCATGCCGGATATGTATGGACTGGATGATTACGACCTGGCAGGATTTGCCGTCGGTGTGGTCGAACGCAAACGATTGATTGATGGTCATTTGATTGCACCGGGGGATGTGGTGTTGGGGCTGGAATCAACCGGCCTACATAGCAATGGTTTTTCTTTGGTTCGCAAAGTTCTTGACGATGCCAACGTTGACTTCGCATCAGCTCCGGATTGCCTTACGGGCCAAACCGTCGGCGAGGTTTGCCTGACGCCAACACGGATCTACACCGCCGCGATCCGTCGCGTTCAAGCCAACTATCGAGTCAAGCAAGTCCTGCATGGCATCGCTCACATCACCGGTGGTGGGCTTGAAGAAAACTTGGCTCGTATCCTGCCGAAAGGCGTGATCGCGAGAATTGATCCGAGTAACTGGACGCCGCCACCAATCTTTGATTATCTGCAGTCGATCGGCCAAATCGACGAATCCGAAATGCGGCGTGTGTTCAACGCGGGGATTGGCATGGTCGTGATCGTCAACAGTTTCTATGCCGCCAGCGTTTCGTCGCAAATCGAACAAGCCGGTGTGCCGTGTCATCGCATCGGCGAGATTGTCGACGGTCAAGCCGCACACGATGGCGATGCGGGACAGCCAGGACGCGTTGCTTTCACTACGGATCCAAACTCAGCTCATGCCTGAAGGCCATAAGACTCACTTCCTCGCTGCCGAGCATCGGAAGCTACTTGCGGGACAGACGCTCAAGGTGACCAGCCCACAAGGTCGCTTCACAACCGACGCGCGAAAGGTGACTCAGCGTGTTTTGGAAGATGTCCGCGCGATTGGCAAACACATGTTTTATGACTTTGAAGGCGGCCGAGTCGTTCAAGTCCACCTTGGAAGGTACGGCAGTTTTGCCACGCAAGCTTCGCCGCCTCAACCGCCCAAAGGCCAGGTCCGCATGCGCTTGGTTGCACCGGAGACAACCATCGACCTGCGTGGTCCAACCCGATGTCGTTTGATTGATGCCGATCTGGAAGCGGAGATTCGTGATTCGCTGGGACCGGATCCACTTGCCGGCGGCCGCAAACAGGATGTCTGGAAAGCTATCTCGGCCAGCTCAAAACCGATCGGTGGCTTGCTGCTGGACCAGTCGGTGATTGCTGGGATCGGCAATATTTTTCGGGCTGAGATTCTGTTTGACATCGGTCTGGACCCGAATCGGCCCGGCAACGAGCTGACGAAATCCGAGTTTGATGCCCTCTGGAAATCGACTCTCAAAATGATGCGAGTCAGCCTGAAACATGGACGCATCATCAGTGTGACCGCGAAGGAGGCCGGTAAGCCGCTCAGCAAACTCTCTGAAAAGGAACGATTTCGCGTTTATGGCGTCGTCGATTGCACGCGATGTCACCACGCCATCGAAACCACCGAGATCGCGTCGCGAAAACTCTACTTCTGCCCCGGCTGCCAATCGTAGCTGGACAACGTTACGTCCCTCATTCCGTAGTGGTGGCTTCCAGCCGCCAAAGAATCTGATGAGGGCTCGCAGAACGGCGGCAAAACGCCGCCGCTATATTAGTGGCCCACGTCAACCAAGGTGGCGCTATTCAGCGAGACGACAAACGCTGCTGGCCGATGCTGACAATCTTCCCAACTTGTCTGGTAATCCTGGGGCCAGAATTTATTCTCTAGGGGGGCAAAACGGGTCAGCACGGCGGAGCTGCCCGCGGTAGGCGGCAAACTCCGTGTGCCGAAAACCCAATCAGCGCGAGCAGTTTGAACATGACGCTACTTCGGATTCGCTGGAACGTCCCAGTCGTTTTTCATCACGACGGCACGGCGGCGCGTGCTGACTACGAGAACGTGCTGACGATGACCGAGACCGGCCCCCATCGTGACTGAATCTCTCAAACGTCGACATCGCGTTCTAGCATGCGGTCTAGAGCGCCTCGAATCGCGACACCTTCTTGCCGGTAGCCTCGGCGATGATGGGAAGTTCGACGTCAATGCCGATGGACAAGTAACGGCAATGGATGCGTTGCAGGTGATCAACCTTGTTAACGCGGGGGAATCGTCGCCGTCACACGATGTGAATTCCGATGGCGATGTTTCCGCTCTGGATGCATTGCAGATCATCAATCACCTCAACACGGTTTCAGCAGTGCAAGCCGTATCCGAACCCACGCCATCGGCCTCGGTGGTCACGGAGACTCAGGTTCGACAACGCGACATCACGGAGCTGACGATCCAATCGGTGCAGGGCATCGATCCTTCCAGTGTCAACAACTATGTGTTGGATTGGGGTGATGGATCGACGGAACCAATCGACGCCGCGGGGCTCAGCTTTCCGATCTCGCGATGGCATGCCTATTTTGATTCTCCCCAAATCTTTGAAGTTAGCCTCACCGCCGTCCACTTGGATGGCAGTAGCACCGAACTGGCGATAGATAATCCAGCCATCGAAGTGCTCGCCAGCTCACCAGAGATTGCCGATCGAGTGCAACAGGGTCTGACGGCTGAGGTGTTTTCGACGGTGGATCTGACCGGCTCGCCCACCTCAATCCGGACTGATCCAACGATTTCGTTCGACTTCGGTGTGGGCGGACCTGATGCCAGCTTCGGCGTTGATGCCGAACCTTTTTCCATTCGTTGGTCAGGATCATTCACGCCACAACGATCCGGCACGCATCGTTTCTTTGTGGACGTCGGCGCGACGGACACGGCTTCACTGTTCGTCGAGGGAAATCTGCTGGTCTCGTCGACCGGTGGTGAAGCATTGGGCACAATCGAGTTGATGGCTGATCAGCCGGTGTCGATCGAAGTTCGCTATTCGGGCAGCACCGATGGGTCTCGAATTCAAGTCGGAACGGACAACGACGATGACTTCAAAGTGTCGATCCCAAGCTGGCAATTCACACCGTCGAGTTCATTGGCATCGGGTCGGTCGGGCGTGTTGTTGGAGGAATTCTCGCTCGGACCAGTCAATTCGATTACGGATCTTCGGCGAACCGCGGCGTTTATTGAGAACACCCCGATCGATGCTGAAGACTTGACAGAGGCCGCTTTCCAATCCGAACCAACTCAGCCGAGCGGCTTTCGTCTACGCGGGATCGTTTCACCTCCCGTATCAGGTCGCTATCAATTTCATCTGGCCGCTGGTGGCGAGGCCGAGCTGTGGTTGTCACAGGGCCTGGCTTCCGAAAATGGCCGTCGAATCGCTACGGTGACCACGCCCACCAATCCCGGCGATCTTGCTGATGAAAATGCGGGCGTATCGGAACCGATCTACCTTGTTGCGGGGCAGTCGTACTATCTCGAGGCACTGCACGTTGATACCGATGCGACGCATCCGGCTCATTTGTCGATTGGTTGGACGCGGCCCGATCAAATCGCTGCCGGGCCGCAGGTCCTGACCGATCAGTTCGTTCGCCCCATTGTTCCCGTGGTGACGATTCAGTCAGAGATTTCTCAAACCGCGGAATCGATCGAGTTTGCGACCGGCACACGGATGGTGGTCTCGCGATCCGATGACCTCGGTCGCGATTTGACGGTGGGTTACACCATCGGCGGATCAGCGACCAACGGAATTGACTTCACCTCGCTGACGGGAACCATTGTGATTCCCAAAGGCGAGCGTTCGGCCACGCTCGAGATCCAATCACTCGAAGATTCTATCGCTGAAGATGATGAGTTGTCCATTATTCGACTGGTTGCAGATCCCGCCTATCAACTCGGTAGTGAGTTCGAGCGTCAGGTGATCAATACGATCGCTGATGACACAGTCGAGGGGACGGATCTGTTGCCAAACCTTGCTGTTTTACAATCGAGCTATTCGTTCGCTTCAATTCAATCTCCGAACACGGTAACCGATTTCTCGGTGACCGATCCGGAGCTACCGTTCGCGGTCGACCCCGCCTCAAACAACGCCATCCGCGTCGATGTGCAGTCGTTCGCAAATCCTTGGGATGTTTCGTTCACGCACATTCTTCCCGAGGCGACAGACTTCAATCAGGGCGATCGTTTTTTTGCATTGGTGTGGGCGAGGGGAAGTCGCAGCGACGGTGGGGCGGCCCGATTGGGCATGCGGTTCCAAGAACGCAGTAACTTCCAAGGCATCGACCGGACGTGGCAGTTAACCGATGCTTGGCAACCGTATTTCTTTCCAATTGAGGTCAGCGCCGAGCTTGCTGGTCCCGGTCCACTGGTGGAGCGATCGATTGACCTGCGTCTTGGCTATCACACGCAGACCGTCGAGCTCGCGGAATTTCGATTGTTACGATTGCCTGCGGGAGTCGATTTTTCAGGTTTTCCAAAAACCGTTCACAGTTATCTGGGTCGCGATGTCGATGCAGCGTGGCGCGACCAAGCAGACGTCGATGCACGGAGACTTCGCACCCGGCCGGTCATGATCAACGTGGTCGATGCCAATGGTGATCCTGTCGAGGGTGCCGTGGTCACCATCACACCGCAGTCAAATGCGTTGCCGATTGGCACGACGGTATCCGTGGAACGTTTCTATCCCGAGACCACGCTTCTGGCTCAATCAGACGATTCGGCACGATTCCGGGCGATCTTGGAATCCGGTCTGTTCGATCACATCACCGACGCCGGCAACGCGCAGTGGGGACCCTGGGAAAACGCCCCCGATCCGCCACGCGATTTTCTTCAGTGGGTCGTTGATCAAGATTTGCCCTATCACGGTCATTCGCTCGTGTGGGGCGAGTTTTCTCAGGGCGGATTCAATTTTCCAACGCCTGACAGTTTGCTGGTCGGATACGAGGCCGAGTTGGCAGAGTCTGGCGAGCCCGCTGCGATCCAGTGGCTGAAAGATCAAATCCTAGCACACGTCGAAGTGACTGGACCGGCAGCCGACTTCAAAGCGGTTCGTGATGACGGCACACCGCAGGTCACCTGGTGGGATGTGGTCAATCACCCAATTTTTACACCCGAGATTTGGGATCTCGTCGGCAGCGACTTCATGGCTGAGGTCTTCGAGGCGGCCCGACGTGCCGCGGGTGACCAGACCAAATTGGTCATCAATGAATTTGAGATCTTGTCCAATCCCGATTTTGGCAACAGCGATGATTTCATTGCGTTGATTTCAAATCTAGATCAAACCGCAACCAGCGGACGAGCTGATATTGATGTCATCGGCTTGCAAAGTCACTTTGTCAGCGATCGGCTACCGTCGATTGACCGAATGATGTCCGAACTGGGTCGCTATCAGGAACTCGATCGCGAAATCAAAATCACCGAATTCGACATCGACGCGGTCGATATCGACCAACAAACCCAAGCCGATTTCACCAGAGACTTCTTCGAGCTGTTATCGGCCACCGATCAGGTCACTGCCGCCACGATGTGGGGCTTCTGGGCAGGCGATCACTGGCGAGAGCAACCGGGCCGAGAAGAAGCCGCCGCCCTCTTCAACGAAGACTGGACTGCCCGACCCAATGGCCAATGGTTGGTAGATAGCAGAGAACGTGAAGCATCATTGTTCACGTCTGGCGCAGCAGACGCAAGCATCAGCCTGTCGAGTGGCAAACACCGGATTGAGATTGAGTTTGAGGGTCATCGAACCGTCGTTCAATTGGACTCTTGGAACGTGAGCGGAATATTCAATGCCATAATTCCTGTGGCACCGATCGCACGTGATGACAGTCTCAAAACTGTTGAGGACACTCCGATTATCGTCGATTTGCTGGTCGATAATGGTTCAGGCGCTGATGCTGATATCGGTGGTTCGGAGTTGCTGCTACAGTCGATTGGCACCGCATCAAATGGAACCGTTGAAGTACTAAATGGACGTGAGGTTCGCTACACACCGACTCAAGGTTTCGTCGGCACAGACACTTTTGTTTATGAGATTCAGAACGAGTCTGGTATATCGTCTCAAGCTGTCGTTTCAGTCTCAGTAGAGGCTTTTGAAACCGCAACACAACGTGAGCTCGTGGCGCATTACACATTTGATGGGCTTGATGTCGATGACACGACCGTTCCGGATACTTCACCGTTTGGATTTGACAACAGCGGCACATTGATTGGCAACGCAGTGATCGAACCGGCTGGATCGTCTGCCGGGTCATTACGAATAACTGGTCCGGATAGCTTGCTTGAGATTCCGGACAGCTTTGACATCAATCTGGCAGAGCTTCAGCGTTATTCCATCTCATTTTGGTTCTTGGCTGAAGACCTTGCCTCGCCGCGGCAACAGATTCTTTATGAGCAGGGCGGCGGTATTCGTGGTCTGAGTATTTACCTTGATTCAGGACGCCTTGTTGCGGGTGGCTGGAATCAAGATGAACAAGAAAGTGGATGGTTGGGCACTTGGCTCAAGAGTGACACCCTATCGCCCGGTTGGCATCACGTTGCCGTGACACTGGACGGTTCAACGAGCGTTCAAGAGAACTCGTTTGAGATGTGGCTCGATGGGACTTTGGTCGGGTCGGGTCCGGGAAGCCAACTCTGGCGGCATTCCAACGATGTTGCGATTGGTCGGCTCTCGCAAAATGCAAGGCTAGAAAGCGGTGCTGCGACCGAGGATGATTGGTTTGCCGGATGGGTGGACGACTTCAGGATTTATCACACCAAGATTGATTCCGACGCCGTTCAGGTATTGGCAAGTACTTTTTGAGTGGTTGAAAAAGCGATCAATCCGGGTTGGTACTTCACTAAACCGAAAAGGCTCGCAGTTCTTCGTACAGGCTGGCAGCCAGCCTGAGCTTGCGCGAATTGGAATCTGCACGCAAACGATCCATAATCTCTGACTTCGCTTGTGATTTCTTTTTGCTTGGAAGTGGCAAGGTGGCCTCTTTTCCAGCCATATGCTGTTGATGTTCCGCTTCGATGGCTTTTCTCACATCGGCGTCGGCTGTGGAACTGTGGCAATACTCTGTGAACGTGGTTCCAAATTTTGAATTGAGACATTCAATCACCCGTCCCATGTTATTGACGGTTGTCGGAAAATCCGCGACGACAACACGGCCAGCGATAGGCAAGACTGCCTGATGAAATAAATTGTAAAAGTCAATCAGCACCGCCGGATCGTTGCGCTCAAGGAAAACGGTTGCCGATGCAATGGCGGGCAATGGATCTCGAATCAACAGGACAGCGGGGATGCCCCAACGTACGGCAAGTAATAATTGTGCCGGTGCGTGAAAATGGTGCGCCACATGCGGCTCGTTTGGCTGAGCAGCTAGGAACGCGTACGTAGCAAAATGGTTGCCGCAACGCCAATAGCCCTCGATGACGATGTCCGTGGTCGGCCGGATCGCGATCCTCTTGTTGTTTTCGCGAAGCCGCGCTACGGGTAAGAAAAGCGACGGGATGCTCTTGGCTCGAACGCTCGCCAACACACGAATCGATTTCAGTCGGTCATGCAGCCGACTAAGCGCTACCACATCAAATCCTGTTCGTATCCCAGTTCAACTAGTAAATCTCCGGCGATTTCCTTAAACACGGCCTTGCAGCGATCGGTAAAGGCATCACGCCATCCACCACTGCCGCCCTTGCGCATCGTGTGAGAACGGTTGCCATCGATTCCAGCCATCATGCGATGTGACAAGAAATCGGGTTCGGGTGGTTCAGCGGCATGATGGCAGTAAAAATTCGCCATGTCGCGGATTGTTTCCTTTCGCCGGTGATCCATCAACGCTTCGTATTTAACTGCGTAGGAATCCTCGACAGTTAACCAACCAGAATAATTGGCGAAACGTTCGCCAATATTGGGAAAGCTGGGCTCAGTTTCGATTCCTTGGATCGATTGAATGATCGCATCCTCCAGACTTAAGCCTTTGAAATGGCGATGAAGCCTATGCCATGGATTCATCGTCGTTAAATAGTTCGCCGAGGAAACAACGACATCACGTAAATCGCGGTAGATGAAAAAATGAACGATGTTGTTTCTTGAGATTAATTCACCGTAGCCCGCGTGGGAAAACAGATGCGCACGAACAATCTCACCCGGTACGATTCGGTTGAGAAATCGCTCCGTCTCGTGCACGCTTCGGAGACGAAATTGGAACGAGCTTGTCATCGATGACAGGAACGCACCGTAATTGTTAAGATCCGGAATTCCTCCAACAATCTGACTGAGTAGATGGGTTCCACTTTTAGGAAATGAATTGGCGAGCACAGCTGGTGGCCCCGAAACATCGTTGTTCCCAACTGAAAAACGCTTAATGGACCTCGGGACTCGCAACAACGCCATCGCTGATTTGCGAAGCAGCGGATTCCTGTGGCTCAGCAAGTTGTCCATTGTTAGGGACTCTCTCTCTTGCGTACCTCGCAACGGATTTTCGCCCGCGGGT
>JBCCJB010000002.1:0-30867 GCA_039028015.1 Planctomycetota bacterium | reverse complement strand
CGGTCCCACGCATCACGCGAATGTAGGTGATCGCACCACGAAAATCGTCGTAGTTGGAATCGAACACCATCGCCTGCAGCACGTCATCGGGATCGCCGGTTGGTGGTGGCACGCGCTCGATAATGGCGTCCACCAAGGAATCCACACCAACGCCCGTTTTGGCACTCACACGAACGCATTCGTCAGGATCGGTGCCCAAGGCGTTCATCATTTCCTCGGCAACCTCATCGGGACGAGCGTGCGTGAGGTCGATTTTGTTGATCACGGGAATGATCGTCAGGTCGTGCTCCATGGCCGCGAAGGCGTTGGCGACCGTCTGAGCTTCCACGCCCTGAAACGCATCAACCAATAACAACGCTCCCTCGAAACACGCCAATGAACGCGACACCTCATATTGAAAGTCAACGTGGCCAGGTGTGTCGATCAAATTCAACTCGAAGGTTTGGCCATGCCGCTGCACTGTCATGGCAACCGCACGAGCTTTGATCGTGATGCCACGTTGCCGTTCAAGTTCCAGATCATCGAGCAACTGGTCTTTCATTTGTCGAGTGCTGACCGTGCCCGTCTGTTCAAGCAATCGGTCAGCCAATGTGCTCTTACCATGATCGATATGAGCGATGATGCAAAAGTTTCGAATGCGTCGCGATGATTTTGCGTCGACATCGGACATTTTCACGGCCTGGTTTGACGTGGTCACGTTTTGGTTTGGTGTGTTGATCATGAAGAGTGATCCGCCTCGACAAGAAGCCTGCTTACGCTTCCGACAATTTTCGTGCGTAGCCTGCTGCACCGAGATAACCGGCGTCCGCACCCAGTGTGGCAAATGTCAATGTGGTTCCGCTGAAAATACTCGGGAAGGTGCGACGCCGAAATTCTTCTTTCACACCCGACAAGAATCGTTGACCCATGGGACAATCGACACCGCCAAATGACATGGCACCCCCCAGCACCACGCTGCCCGGGTCGATCGTATGAACCAAACTGGTCACGCCGATCCCAAGCCAGCGAGCCGTGTCATCAACCATTTCAAGTGCCAGCGCATCACCAGCAACCGCGGCTTCGTAAACCCGTTTGCTCGTCATGGTTTGTTTGGTTGTTGTCGCTTGGTCCGAATCACCATCGATTGCCATGTCCTCATCCGTGGTCGCGTACCGCTGAAGTTGACTTTCTGGGTAGGCCGATAACCGCTTGAGCGTACGTAGCACCACACCCGTCGCGGAAGCGTAAGCCTCAAGGTGACCTTGACCGCCCCCCCAGCCGCAAATCTGAGCGTCCGGCGACGTATCCACCACAATATGTCCACACTCGCTGCCGCAACTATTAGCACCATTGATCAGCTGGTCATCGACGATAATCCCACCGCCAACGCCCGTTCCCAGTGTGAGCAAGATCATCGAGCTGTCTTCCTGCCCACTACCGAGCCAAAACTCACCGTACGCCGCCGCGTTGGCGTCATTGAGGAATGCGATAGGGCGGTCCGTCGCATTTGCCAACGCCGTTACCAAATCAAATTGCCACCATGACGGCAATTGCGGTGGTGAAATAAGCCGTCCGGTTGGCAAGTCGATCGGTCCCGGCGCTCCCACGCCAATTCGTGGGACACGGCCAACAACGCCCTGTTCCTGTTCCGCGTCCTTGACGACCGCAGCGATTCGCGCCACTGCGGCGCTTGGCCCATCGGACTCCTGGGTCGGAATCGGACTGTAAAAAATGGTTTTTCCCACCGCATCCACCAAGCCGCATTTGATGCTGGTGCCCCCGACATCGATACCCCAGTAATACGGAGGAATGCTCGATGATCCATCAGGAACGAAAACAGTCATTGGGTTGCCACACCTAGAACACGCTGAGAAAACGGCAAGAAAAGGAAAACCACGTTCGGGGTCTCAGGTCACGATCACCACCAGCCTTGTCCAATCGTGCCCGTTGCTGGCGAAGTATAAAACCTAGCGGTGTCAAATGAAGTGGACGCGCGCTCGCTAACGCAGTCGAAGACAACATGATCCTGTATCCCGCAACTCCATCGCCGACATCGCATTGAAGATTGTGCTTTTGACCGCCGGCGCCGCTGGCATGTATTGCGGAAGCTGCATGCATGACAATGCGCTGGCACGTGCGATGCGTGAGCTCGGTGACGACGTGCTTTTACAGCCGATCTACACGCCGATCCGCACAGACGAAACTGACATCGCCGAAGACCGCGTTTTCTTTGGCGGCATTCACGTCTTCGCCATGCAGAAAATGCCTTGGCTATCGAAGCTGCCGCAGTCGCTTCGCTCATGGATGGATTGGCCAAGGCTGATTCGATTTGTTACCCGACGCGCTGGGAGCACCGACCCGGCTTCGCTGGGAGAATTGACACTTTCGATGTTGCGGGGCCATGAAGGCCGTCAATCTGATGAGGTCCACCGGTTCGTCGATTGGTTGTGCAACGAGATTCAGCCGGACGCGGTTATTTTTTCAAATTTGTTGATTGGAGGTTCGATTCCTGAAATTCGACGTCGATGTCCCAACTGTCGGGTCGTCGTTCTTTTGCAAGGTGACGATATTTTTTTGGACCACTTGCAACCTCACCATCGGTCTTCAGCAATCGAGCTGATGCAAAATCTGTCAGCTCAGGTTCATCAGTTTGTTTCCCATAGCCACTTTTACCGCCAAAAGATGAGCGATCTTTTATCGCTTCCCGATGGTAAAGTGGCAGTACACCCGTTATCGATCAGTTTGCCTCCCGCATCGGGTTGCGATCCTGAAGAAGCAAAATCTTCCGACGGTGTGAGTCCATTTCGCATTGGTTATCTTGCCCGCATCGCACCCGAAAAAGGCTTGGATCGGCTCGCAGACGCGTTCATCCGCATTGCCAATCAAACTGGATTTGAACACGTTGAATTGCACGCGGCGGGTTGGCTCGGAAACCATCACAAGGCTTACCTGGCTGGTATCAAATCAAAGATTGACTCTGCCGGATTCGCCGATCGTTTTACCTACCATGGCAGTCCCGAACGCGACGAGAAATTCAAATTGCTGCGGTCGTTTGATGTGCTTAGTGTTCCAGCCCCGTACGAAGATCCCAAAGGACTGTTTATTCTGGAATCGCTGGCCGTTGGGACTCCCGTCATTCAACCCGACCATGGCGCTTTTGGCGAGTTACTGCGTGATTTGGGCGGTGGTGAACTCGTCAATCCCGATGAAATTGATGCTCTTGCGGAGGCGCTCCAGCGCTCGGTGATGCAACCGGATCGGAAAAATGAATTGCTCGTCGGCGTTGCCGAACGCTTGCAAGAACGCCACAGCATTGATGCCGCAGCGAAACGCATGCGAGAAGCATGCCAATCACCAACGGGCTAGGCGGCTTTAGCGATATCCGGCTTGGGCAAGGTGATCGTGCGTGGTGCTTGACCCACATCATCATCACGACGTGCGGCGCGAGCGGCATGCATGACATGCATCAACCATGGCAGACCAACTCCTGTCACGACGACGAGCGTTACTTTGACTAACGGCGGCCACATCGGTACTGCCGTTTTCAACATGATTTGTGTGGCCGCAACCACAGGATGATGTGCCAGATAGATCGTTAATGAGGCCGCCGAAAGCGATGCTGAGATTCGACCTGGCTGACGAATCGCCCGATTGGTCCAGCCCAAAACAACAACGGTCGTCAACGCAGCGGTTGTGGGAGTCATCAACGCGAGAACGATTGCGGTCATAGGCATGACACTTAGCGACCATGTTCCATTTCGCTGCGAATCCGCATCCACGTCCATTCCCACCAGGTCCGTTGCGTGTTGACCCATAGCGACGGTGGCGAGCAACATCATGATCGCGATTGGGAACATTCGGCTTGCTACCGCTGAAATGTCGTTCCACATGCCGTTTGTCGACTGCAACATCGCACCAAGCAAAAAGAAAAGTCCACAGTACGCCCACTTGGTTGGCACAGGTAGGAACGCATGTTGGAACCCCCAGACAATCTGAGGAGCGATCGCTATTAAGCCAACACTTGTCAGCCAGATTGCCGAAATGGACCAAGTGTTGCACCGGAGCCAGTTCGAAAGCCGTTTTTCATGTCGGCATGCCCACAGGTCAAGCAAACCAAGTCCAACAACATACGTCATCAGATAGGGCAGAAACCAAAGATGGCTCAGGCCCCAAAGGTTGGCGTCGATATTGTCATGAAACTTCAACGCGCGCAGTTCACGCATCGTGATCGTACCTTCACTGAGCCATCCAACCAACCAAACGTAAAGGTCAATTGGCAAAATGACACAGACGCCCATGATCAGCGGCCATCCCAGTCGACGCATCCGTGATCGAATCGTCGCCCAACCGCCTTTGTGGTTGAGCGTAACCATGGCAAAGTGGCCGGCCAAAACCAAAAAGATGGGCATGATGATGACTTCAATGGCCCACATCAGTGCTGTGATGCCGCTTATTTGCCACCCGCCCGGGACCGAATCACGAATGGGCCACGCCAACCCAGGCATGCTCACACTTGAGTAAGCGATACAAGAATGAAGGATCACAACACCAACGGCTGCCCACCCGCGAACGCACACCCAACCCGGATGAACCGCCGGCGTTTTTTGATCCTCGCTGGCAGTTCGCAGCGACAACGCCATCGGCTTTCGATTGACAACGCAAACAGACATTAGGTCGCCATACCGAATCAGAGCCGCGAGAGGCCAGATCAGTTGTCGCTCAAAAGCATTGCGCTTTGCAATTTCGCGGCCGGTGGACCACGATGCCGCTTGCAGGCAAACTGATGGAATTCGATATCTAGATCACCATTCTCGACGCTCGCTCCCCACATGCGCGTACTTTCGGGTATCCAACCCACCGGCCGACCCCACTGGGGCAATTACTTCGGCGCGATTCGGCAATACATCGATCTGCAGGTCGCCAACGACGGCTTTTATTTCATCGCGGACCTGCACGCATTAACCACCGTGCGTGAACCGGATGTGCTTCGGCAAAATGTGCTGGACACCGCGCTCGACATGCTCGCCCTGGGGTTGGATCCCAGTCAAGCGCCCTTGTTTGTGCACTCCGATGTGCCCGAAGTGAGTGAGCTGACTTGGTTGTTGCTTTCGGGAGCACCGATGGGATTGCTAGAGCGATGCCATGCCTACAAAGAAAAGAAGGCCCGTGGCTTAGCTGCTGATGCGGGCCTTTTTACCTATCCGGTTCTGATGGCCGCTGACATCCTTGCCTACGATTCGCAGATCGTTCCTGTCGGCGCTGACCAAGTCCAACATATCGAAGTGTGTCGCGATCTCGCCGGAAGTTTCCACGCTCAGTTCGGCGAAACATTCGTGCTGCCAAAAGCGAAAACGCTGGACGTCGGCGACAAGGTTCCCGGCACAGATGGGCAAAAGATGAGCAAGTCGTATGACAATACGCTGCCGATCTTTGGTGACGTCAAAAAGATTCGCAAGCAAATTATGCGGATCGTCACCGATAGTCGACCCATCGATGAGCCCAAGGATCCCAACGGCGATCATCTATTTGAATTGTTCGAATTGTTTTCCGAAGCACCGGAAATCAATGCCATGCGGGACAAGTACTTAGCCGGCGGATTCGGCTATGGCGAAGTCAAAAAGGCTGTCGCTGAGGCTAGCGAAGCTTATTTTGCTGATGCTCGTCAACGACGTTCTGAATTGGAGCAAGATCTTGCATTCGTTCGTGATGTCTTGGCCAAAGGTGCCGCACGAGCTCGCGAAGTTGCATCAGTCGTGCTCTCACGAGCCCAGAGCCATTGCGGTCTCCGATGAAAGACGGGCAAATCGTGGCGGTTGGCACGGAGCTCGTTCAGTGCGTTCGCATTGCCGAGATGATTCGCCGGCACGGAGAGCAGTTTTTGGAACGCGTGTTCACGATGGAAGAAATCGAGCTTTGCACTGATCACTCCGATTCGACGACGCTCTTCGCTCGTCGCTGGGCAGCAAAGCAAGCCATTTTCAAAGCTCTCCGTTGTCGAAATCGTGGCGTGCGATGGACTGATATCGAAGTGGTTCCGCAATCCGATGGTGGCTTTCACGTTCAACTGCATCACATGGCTGACGCGATTGCTCGCGAACGAAATGTCCAAACCTGCCATCTGGATATGGGTGGCTGCCGTACCCAAGCCATCGCCCTGGTCGTTCTCACGCATTGATGATCACGTTTCAACTGAGCGAATTAAGGACAATGCCAATGCCAAGTTTCAACTGCTCACGTCCGACCCGTCAACGATCTACAACCATTGTCGGTATGGGAGCAATGCTCACAACGATGATGCTTTTCATGGGCTGTCGGAATGCCGAACCTTCCGGTGATGTCAGCGATGTCAGGGTGGACAGCGAAGAATTGTCGGCAAAAGAGTCAACAAAGAGCGTGGCGTCTCAAACCGAGCCATTCATCTTTGAGGCGCCAACATACGAAACCGATCCCGACGCGTTGTTGGATGCTCGACTGCCGATCGAGGTCGCGCGCGAAGGCTGGGTCCGCCTGTTTGATCAGCACACGCTGTACGGCTGGACCATCGAGGGCGAAGCGAATTGGCGGGTCGAAGACAAAACCATCACCGCAGATCGAGGTGATGTGAGTTTCCTGCACACGTCGACGCGGTGGTCGGACTTTGTATTGTCACTGGAATTCCAGTCTGAGCGAGACACAAATTCAGGCGTCTTTATTCGATGTTTGTTGCAGCCCGAGGATGTGACAACCGACTGCATTGAGGTCAACATCGCACCTCCGTCTGATCCATTTCCGACGGGAAGCATGGTCAAACGAAGCCAAGCAAAGGGCCTCGCGACCGATTTTGACCCCACCTTGTGGCATCGCATGACCGTCCGATGTCAGAACAACCAAACAACCGTGGCAATCGATGGTGTGACCGTTTGCGAGTTGGAAGCAGATGCTGTTCCGCGCATCGGTCGCGTTGCCCTGCAGCATCGACAAGGACGGGTCGCGTTTCGTGACATTCGCATTCGCCCGCTCGGTCTGAAAAGTCTGTTGGATCAATCGCTATCGCAATGGAAACGCTACCCGGAGATGTCCGGGGATATTCAGGTCAACGCTGATGGCGACTTGCAAGTCGAAGGCGGCAAACAACAACTTGAGTCCAAGGCTTTGTTTGGCAACTTCATATTGCTGGCCGAATATCAGATGCCCAATGTGAAATCCAATTCCGGTATCTTTTTTCGTGCGATTCCGGGTGACGTGATGATGGGTTACGAGTGCCAAGTCAATGATGAGTTCTTGGATCAGAATCCACTGAAACCCGCTGATGCCGGGGCGGGTGGCATTTTTCGCCGCCAGGATGCTCGGATTGTGGCCAGTGAGCCACAACGCTGGAACACGATTGCTCTTGTTGCTGACGGCAATCATTTTTCGACTTGGGTCAACGGACTTCAGGTCACGGATGTCTTTGATACCCGACCTGCTGACGTCAATCCTCGTCGCGGACAACGGATTGAACCGGGGGCCATCATGATCCAAGGACACGATCCCACAACAAGTGTTCGATATCGACAAATCGCCGTCGGATCACTCGAAGACTAAACCGTGGGTCATCAATGGGCGTTGCGATTCTCACGGTTTTGGGCGGTATCGTTACTCGCCCTGCTGTTTTCGACGATGCGTTTGTGGTGGCCGTTTAACACGCCCGCAATCGCGACCTATCCCGCCGTCCCCAGTGTCGAATTACTAACGCTACCAGCTTGGTGCGATGCTTTGTTCGTGCCGCTGTTTGCATCCGCCGTCATCGTCTTCTTCTCTCGACTAGGACCTCCTCGATCAAAGATTTCCATCGGATGGGCCATCATTGGTTTCGCTATTGCTGTTGGCATTGCTGACGATCAACATCGCATGCAGCCCTGGGTGCTCCAGACCGGTTTCTACTCCATCATCCTTGCTTGCTTGCCGAGCAACGAAGCGTTGCGACCGATTCGTGCGATCGCAATCAGCATTTACGCGTATAGCGCTGCCGGCAAACTTGACTATCAGTTCATTCACACGGTAGGCCAAGACTTCTTGGGCTCTGCTGTTGGGGTCGTTGGGCTTGAAACAACCCAGTGGCCTGAATCAATTCGTACTGCCGGTGCGTTCGCCTTTCCGGTTTCCGAATTGATCGTCGCGGGCCTGTTGGCATGGCCGCGGACTCGCCGCATTGGCGGTGTCTTTGCGATGTTGCTTCATGCGTCATTGATTGTGCTGTTGTCACCCTGGGTGATGGGACACAGTCTAGGCGTGTTGATTTGGAACGGAGTGTTGATCGGCCAATCGTGGTTTCTATTTTTGACACCGATGGAGCCAGCTTTGTCTCCGTTATCGACCTCTAAGCGTGCGGTTCAACCCTCTGACGCCGGCTGGCGCAGAGCGATCGCAATCACGACATCGTGCGTGGCGGTCAGCATGCCGCTGGCTGAACGATTGGGCTATTGGGACCACTGGGCGTCCTGGGCTTTGTATTCGCCACACAGCAGTCGCTTCGAGTTGTACTTGCCCAAATCGCAACTCAGCCGGTGGCCAGAATCGATTCGCGATGCTGCGTTACCCGACCAGGATGGTGACTCGTGGCAGGAGATCAGCTTGTCATCGTGGTCACTGGCTGCCCGCGGTGTTCCCGTTGTGCCACAAGCTCGCTATCAATTGCAACTCGCAGCTCAGATCGCAGAAGACATGTCGAGTGATCTTGCGATGCGTGGACGATTGAAATCGGTTGCAGATCGATGGACTGGGAAGCGAGACGACGAATCGCTGTTTGATCGCCAAGCAATCACTGAATCAGCCCAGACTTACTGGATCGGACGAAGGCGACCGACGAAGAATCGCGAATTGACCGATTGAGACAGCGATCGATCCGCGTTCACGTTTCGATCTGGGCATCCAGCAAGACACGGCATCGACGCACGGCATCGGTCCAGTCCTCTTGCCGAGCCAGTGCCACGATGGCGCGTAAAGCCTGATGACCTGGATTCGCCGCGGTGTCACGATCAGTTTCATCAAGCTGCGCTTCGATTGTCTGCAGTGTTTCGACGTCGCGTTGATTGCAGACGCGATACAGCGCCAACGCAATCTCGTAATCTCGCTCAGAAAGCGAGGCTGCCGATGAAGGCCATAGCAGCCATCCGCCCGCAACAATCAGCATCAAAACCAACGTGATGCCCAGCGGCTTTCCCATACCATCACTCACAAACGATCCCAATCGATACGCTCGCTCTCATCCATGCTGGACATCTCTGCCCAGATATAGAGGTCGACAAAATCGGTGATGAACTGAACCGAACCATCCCCCATGCAAACGTGACCCCCGGCGGGATGCTGCGAGTACATTTGCCCGACGTGGAACGTCGGGAAATTAACCGGATGAATAATAGGATTGCCCGTGATATCCAACTCGCCGCCAGATGGCCCCGCATGGACCAACGTCAACGTCGCTGCCGCATCGGGACCATTTTCGGGACTACTGAATCTTGGATGCGTGAATGCGCCCGGCAACACACCGACCCAAGTTTTGTCACTGAGGGCAGAACTGTGCTCGCCAAAAAAGATCGTTTGACTCAGCCCATCGAGCACATCGCGGAACTTGGTTTTTGAATTGCGAAAGAACGGTCCATCGGCAACACGTCCCGCGTCGCCATCAATTGTGACGATATCAGTCGTCGCGGTGTAAATGTTGGTAAAGACCTCTCCGGTTGCGACGGATCCACACTCACCCCAACAGCTCTCTTGACCGTGGCTGGGAACGTAATGACTGCGTCCCAGCAAGATCTCACGGCCATCGACGAGCAGCGGATTGCCAGGTTCATCTTGAGCGATGAATGGATCATCGCCGCCTGTCGAACTCGGGCACAAAAACATCGGAATCGTTGTCGCAATCGCCTCCGCATTATCGATCGACCACAACGGCTGATTCAACCGCAGTTGATCCACCACGACATTACCCTCGGCATAGGGCAACAAGCCTGTCGCCCAGCCCCAGCCGGGTCCGGCATCCCAAGTGACCGGATCCATCCGTACTTGCGGTGGCGCGACACCATTGTTGGTCGGGAAGGACACGTAGCCTGATGGCAAGCGTTTGAACGCGGAATGGTAGTTATGACCAGCCAAGCCAATTTGGCGCAGATTATTCGCGCATGACATTCTGCGAGCTGCCTCGCGTGCCGCTTGCACGGCGGGCAGCAACAACCCAACCAAGATGCCGATAATCGCGATCACCACCAGCAACTCGATCAACGTAAATCCGGGCAGAGATCTCTGTCGGGATCGACGATCGAGCGAACAAATCAACATAGGAAGAGTCATCAAAACTTAGCCTTGGCTAACAACTGCAATCGAAACGTAACGGGGCCACGTTTCTGCGACCGTAGCCAAAAGTTAGCCCCGACTAACTTTTGGAATCTACTCCTTCGGACGCTTGCCGACAAGACTTTTGATGCCTGATCAACCAAATTGATGTGATTGAACGTCATTTGGTACGATTTGGCACCGCAATTTCGCACCCAAGGGGTTCATTGCGGAATTGCGATCACCTCGTCACATCGTTTTCCCATTCTTCTGGATCCCGATTGGCCAAAAAAGTTCATCAGCGAACACGAAACGATCACGCCAGCGAAATCGCCGAAGACTATGTCGAGGCCATTGCGGAGGCGATTGATGTCAATGGAATCTGCCGGTCGATCGACTGGGCAGATCGTTTCGCCGTCACGCACGCGACGGTCAACAACCATGTCGCGCGTTTGCAGCGTGATGGACTGGTGCACACCGAGCCTTACCAACCGATTGAGTTAACGGCTGCGGGGAAACGACTGGCAACAACTTCACGCAAACGCCACGACATCGTGCGTCTTTTTCTAGAGGCAATCGGGGTCAGCAAGCAAACCGCATCGGTCGATAGCGAAGGTATCGAACATCATGTCAGTCGCGAAACGCTCGATGCCATGAAGCACGTACTCGATCATGGCTGGCCTGCCAGGGAAGCCTAATTGGAATTGGACAGCGCGACTTGTTCCGTAATGGTGCCGTCCAGCCGCCACAGAAGCTGATCACGGCGTGTCGAACGTCGACACGATGCCGCGGAAACACCAGTGACGCTGTTCCGCGAAGACCGCCCGAAATTTAAGGTTCGAGCACCATCAGTTCGACTTTGCGGAAATCGATGGGATGGCTCTCGGACTGCAACGAAATCGAGCCACCGTCGAGCATGATGGTGCCTTTGGCGTCGGCCAACTCGGCAGCATGTTCATCTCGCCGATCCAATTGAGGTTGGTAGTACTCAAGCACCACGTCGCCATCGAGAATGTGTTTGATCACTTGGTTACCGCGCACTTCGATTTCGGCTGTGACCCATTGTTCACCGTGATAGGTCTTTGAATTCGATTTCGTGCAATGCGGCAGGAACAGACCGCCTTTGTAAACGACGTTGGTCCCAGGGGTGCACAAATTGGATGTGGTTCGGGTTTTGACGCCATCGCCGCCAAGCAATTGCACTTCGATTGACGTTGGAAAGCTCTGATCGACCAACATTGTTTCGGGCTCTTCGCCATGGATCATGACTCCGCTATTACGAGTCGCCCATCCTGGACCTTCATTGCATTGCTGGCCAACAAAGCGATACTCCAATCGCATGCGGTAGTGTGAAAAGGCATCTTTGTAGAAAAGATGGCCGAATGCTTCGTCGAATTTCTCGTATCGGTCATACCGAACTTTCAACAACCCATCTTCGACGCGGAACGTCTTTTTTGAATCTTGCCCGAGCGGTTCGTAACGAATCTTGGGTGTCCACCCATCAAGATTCTTTCCGTTGAAGAGCTGAATCCAGCCTTCGTCTTTCCGTGCACGTTGGTCGGATGCATTAACGGTGTTGGTATCAGCATCCGGATAAAAACGGGTCAACGTCAGCGGATCATTCATTTCGGACTGAAGTGCTTGTAATTCACCGAGCAGATCGTTCACAACCGGCTGCATTGCCGCATCATCTGCCAAGTCGCTCATTTCCAGCGGATCTGACTGGATGTCGTACAAACGAATGACATTTGCTTTGGGATACACAATCAGTTTGTATTGGTCCGTTCGGATGCTGCGTTGCTTGTCGAGGTAAGCTCCATAAATCGATTCGTGCGCGGACGCTTCCCCCTCAAGCAATGGAAGCAGATTCTGAAAACAAACATGATCGGGTTGAGTGATTCCTGCCAACGCTAATGTGGTTGGCATCACATCCTGCAGATAAATCGGGGCATCAATTTTTTGTCCTGGTTCTGTCTCCGGTCCGACGACAAAAAATGGAACTCTGACGGAGTGGTCATAGAGATTCTGTTTACCCATCAGGCCGTGCTGGCCCACCGCAAGTCCATGATCCGCGGTAAAGAAGATCCAAGTGTTGTCGGCTTTTCCCGTGGCCTGAATCGCGTCGAGAATCCGGCCGATCATCGCGTCCATATGCGTGATGATCGCGTAATACTCTTGACGATGCACCTGAACAGCAAATTCGCTCCGCGGAAACGGTGCCAGTCGCTCATCACGAAGATTCGCACCGCATCAGATCCGTTCGGCGTGTGGATACATCGAAAGAAAATTCGGGGGCACTGCAATGTTGTCGAGTGGATATCGATCGACATACTCCTGCGGTGATTGACGCGGATCGTGGGGAGCATTGAAAGCCAGGTACATAAAGAACGGCTCATCGTGACCGGCTGCTTCCGATAAGAAATCTTCGGAATGATTGGCAACCACTTCGCTCCAGTGAGTCCCGCCTTTCCAGAAACCGTCAAACTCGGGATTCGATGGCGACCAAGTATCACGATCAGGACCCAACGGTCGGTTGTAGCCATCGGGTGTCTGATTGGGCATTCCCGGACGAATGTCCCGAGCGACATCAAAGGCTTTTTCCGCATTTGCTTTGCAGTGCCATTTGCCAGTCATGTAGGTTCGATAACCGGCCTGCTTCAAATACTCACTCCACCAACGGCCTTGCTGTCTTTCCTGCTCCGATTGATTCCAGATGGCTTCGGCATCCCAAACAAACCTGCCCGTATTGAGCATTGTTCGGCTAGCGACACACACTGCGCCGCTCCACGATCCCATGTTGTACGCATGCGTGAATGTGACGCCACGTTGGGCGAGGGCATCCAAATGTGGCGTTTCAACTTCAGGATTGTTCAGTCCCCCGATCGTTTGAAAACACTGATCATCAGCAAAGATGAAAACGATATTCGGCGACTGGTCTGCCAATAGCGAATGCGCGTTCAGCAGCAATGAAGAACAACTCAGCAAGAACAACATCATCAGCCGAGCAATCATGGGCTTTCCAACTTGGGTAGTGAAGAATTTGGATCTCAAGAGAACAAGCAGTGTCATCGTGGTCTAAACGCATCATATCGCAAGCTCGCTGATCGATTGATCGTTCGAGCAGCTGTCAAATCATGTGGTGAAGATTTGAATTCGGCGGCAGTTTTATCCTGCAGGATTCCGTCTTTGAAGGATCGTCCCTCGATGACGAAACCGGGTCGTCGCGAACGTCGATTCGTTCGGAGTGCTTATCACGCTTGGCCGCGGAGTCGCGTTCAAAATGGATGGTGGATCACACCTTGCCGGAACGGTCTTTGCTGGCGGCCATCACAGTGTGCATTCGCATCGCAACGCTCATTTCGCTGGCCGCTAATCTGTTGCTGGCCATGTTTGTTACCATTTGCTTTCCGCAAAAAACGCCAGCGGACGATGCAAGCCATGATCATGATTCCAATTCGTGACTTGGCTCGAACGACAACGGCTGAATCTGATCAATTCGCTTGCGTCAAATGCTTTTGAATCAATCGCGCTCGTAAGCGGTTGCCGTGTTCGGCCGGCGACTGATCGTTTTTTAGTAATGCGACTGCTGCTTCAACGTTGCCGAGTCGCTCTTCAGCCCGGGCTTGGTTGTACCACGCCGCCGGTGTCCACATTGAACGCTGCTTGTCATCCAACACACGTCTATCAAACCAATTGCGCGCCGTTTCAACACGTTTGTCATCGTACTGAATCAACGACAACCAATAGGTCGCGGTCCGCTTGCCCAGACGCATGATATTTTGAATTCGCATCACCGCGGATTCGAATTCCTCATTGGACATACCCAAGTCGCGACGAATGCCGTAAGCCCGCTGCAGGTCAACATCGATCCTGAGATCCTCAATCTCAAACTCCGGTGCACGCTGTTGTAAATACAGGGTGCGGGCACCATCGACACCCTCCATCTCCTCATCGGCGAACTGTCCCGTAAGGTGTCGCCAGCGTCCGCGAGCAAGCTCGTCGGACATGGGCGAACCGAGTTCCACGATCCGCCATCGAGCATCATGCTGGACTGCGAATTGAGGTGTTCGTGCGGCAAATGCTTGGTTGCTTGCCTGATAGATCGCACTGAGCAACGGGAGCTCGGACAGCCGAGCTCCCGCTATACCCGGCACCGAATCCAAATCATTCGCCAGTTTTGAGACGTCAATATGAAGCCGCATGCGACGATCACCCGTCAGCGATGACTCCAGCCGTTTCATTCGCGGTGCCATGGCTTCCGGCGGCACGACCATCAACGCCACATTTTGCTGAATGTCCATGCGGGAAAAGGGGTAATCAAAATAGCCCGCGACATCCAGCCGACGCATGATTGCGGGATCCTTCCGAGCCTGCGACAGCGTTGCAATGCCGGTTTGATCGGGACCCGGAATTGGCAAACCCAACGCAGACTCGAACAAATAGATTTGGTTATCGATCAGCACGCCGACCGACCATGGTTGACGACTGCCATCGGCATCTTGCATGGCCAAAATCGCTGAGGGAATTCCCGCTTGAAAGCACAACTGACAAAACACCTGAGAACGCTGCAGCGAATCACCACTGCCACGCCAGAGTGTTTGATACACACTTTGACGGTATCCGGGGCCGCCGTACGTCATCCCAAAGGGATAGCTGGGCGTGGGATACGGCGGCGTCGGTGTTCCGCTGGGCTCAAGTGCGATATTTCGAATGGTCCAGTCAAACAACCGCGAGGCCACGCGAAGCTGTTCGAGTTCGGGTTGGGCCAAACCATCGGGGCTGCCGCTGATCGAATCAAACCAAGCTTCCAGCCAAGGGTCATCGGAAATCGATGAGTCCGCCCAATCGCTGACTTGAGCCATCAAGAACGCATCACGCAACCAAGCTGTATCCGAAGCAATATAATCCCGCTGGGCAATTCTTGCCGCGATATCAGGTGTTGGGATCAAATCCGACCAGTTGCCCAGCAAATCCATCGGAAGTGCTGGCTCGCTGGCTTGAGAATCAGGTTTCGCGTCGGCTCGTTCGGATCGCCAAAGATTGAGCTGAAAACTGATCTGCTCTCCTGCCTTGTCGGCATTCAAGTCGACGAATTGGCGAAGCAAACCCGTGACATCACCGAGTCGATCCTGGCGACTGGACGCCTGAATTGACAATTGGCGTTGTGTTTGAATCTGACGGACCAAATCGCGATCATCACGACAACCGAGCGAAATACCGCCAAAAAGCAAACAAATCAGCAGGGCAGGATGGCGAGGCATTACGGTCAATGCGGAGGACAAGAGACAAGCAATCGATGACGGGACCATCTTTGATAAGGCGAACTACTCAGTCGCACGATCCAAATCGTCGATCGTCTGGCGAATCGTGACCAGCCTTTGAATCAATCCGGGGAAATCCGCCAGCGGAATCATGTTGGCTCCGTCACTGGGGGATTGATCGGGCTGTGGATGAGTTTCAAAGAACAATCCATCTGTGCCGATGGCTACGGCAGCCCGAGCAATTGGTTCGACCATTTCGCGATTGCCACCAGTGGCGCCACCCAATCCACCCGGTTGCTGAACGCTATGCGTTGCATCAAATACAACCGGTGCCCCCAGTGATCGCATGATTGGCAGCGATTGCATGTCATTAACCAATCGTCCGTAGCCAAAGAACGTCCCGCGTTCGCATACTAACACGCCGCCATCGCTCGATTCCCGACATTCCGGCGACCGGGCTGGCGATTGACTCGAAGCGAGCGATTCGCGCCCACCCCGGATCTTCTCGATCACGTAACGCATGTCATCCGGTGCCATGAACTGGCCTTTCTTGACATTCACGGGACGACCTGTTCGGGCCGCGGACAGCAGCAAATCGGTCTGTCTGGCCAAGAAAGCGGGGATCTGGAGCAGATCACAAACTTCGGCCGCGGCGGTTGCTTGATCCGGCAAATGGACGTCGGTGGTGACGGGTAAACCTGTTTGACGTTTGACCTCCGCCAACATGGTCAGGCCTTCCTCCAATCCGGGACCTCGACTGGCATCGAGGCTCGTCCGGTTGGCCTTGTCAAATGAGGCCTTGAAAACAACCTGCACCGGTTGGGACTCGTCAATCTCCTTCAGCACTTCTGCAATCTGGAGCGTTAGTTCTCGCGTCTGAAGCACGCATGGTCCGGCAATCAACAGAAGCGGTTGTCCTGGACCGCAAATGTGGTTGGCAATGGTGACGGCTTTGATTGATTGGGTCGATGGCATACCCAGAGTGTTGCCTAGCTCGAATCACTTGCCAATCGGGAGCCAACAATCGGTCGGCGATGGCCATTGGTGACGCCAAGGTCGATCAAGATGGAGCTCAGCGATTCGAAGCAGGCCGCAGCAAAGTCACTGCAGCAGGCACTGTCTCGATTTTAACTGGCAGGTGTCCGGCATAGTCGCCATCAATTTGAAACGGCACGCGCGACGGTGAATGCCAATTTGATGCGGTGAGCTTTCGCGTTAGCACATCGCGATGGCCGCGGTGTCGTCCGATTGCGATTCGAGCGAGATAACCCAGCCCGGATATGATTCCGGGTCGCTTGAAACTCATTAGGTTCAACGCCCCATCCGTCGGGTCGGCAGTGGATTCAATCCGCAGTGAGGCCGCATATCGCGGGCAGTTGAACGCCATCATCCAGCAACCTGACGTCGATTCGGCAGATCCCGATTGATCAATCACATTGGCAGTGATTAATGGAAAGCGATAACGACGAATGGCTCGCAGGATCGGCCCGGCGTAGTTGAAACGTCGAATGTGACCACGCCGACGAAGGTGCATCGCACGAACCACCTCCGCATCAAAACCCGCTGTCACCATCACCAAAAAAAGCTTGCCATTGGCCGTGCCCGCATCGATGACCATGGTTTGATTGGTCATGATCGAGTGATGAACCAACGTTGCGTCTGCGGCAAATCCAAAATGCCGAGCCAACAGATTTTCCGTGCCCATGGGCATGGGCAACAATGGCATTCCAGATGGAGCGATGGATGCGGCCAAAGATAAGGTGCCATCACCGCCCGCGGTCACGATGGCACGACCGATGACCGGTGCGTTTGCTGACCATGCGAGCAGTTCCGCCGGTGTTTTAATGATCGCAACATCAATGCCAGCATCGACGAGAAGCTGTTGCAATACTTTCAGTTGGTCGCGATCTTGACCGCGACCCGCTTTGGCACTCGTGAAAATGCGTACCGTGTCAATGGGACTTCGATTTGGAGCGTTCAATCCGTTTTACAATCCGGTCGCGTTGCTACCGTTCGCCAACCAATCTGGTGTATCTGCGTCGGACAACCTAATCAAGCGTGCTGGAGCGGCTTGGCATCATCACATTGATTTGTCATGGCCACTTTGATACCGCACCAATGCTTGGATGACAGCGCCACTTTGGATTGTGAAAGCTGCTTGACTAGACGAGCGCCACTTTGGATGTAAAACACCGTGATTCAGGGCGTTACCGAGGGTATTAGCCGTCTTGCCGCTAGCCACGGTTTAGCACGAGAAAACCGCGGCTAGCGCCCAACGCCATCTACTTTGTGAGCGGCTCGGCGCTAGCCGCCGGTTCAGTGTTGCGTATTACGGCGTTACCGACGGCTAGCGCCATGTCGCTCAACAGGATGCTCCTCGAATTGCCAAAAGTAGATGGAATTGGGCTAGCGCCGGCCGGCTAATCCAAAGTGGCGTTGTCCAGCTAACATGGGTATAGCGATCGAGCGTGACACCGCCGCGTCAGGACGCAGCCGCCATCGCTTCAATCGTTTGGTCATCGGAGAGCAATCGACGGCGCGCCGTCGGCGATGTTGCGATCAGTTCATTGCCATCGATGTTCGATGGCACGATCGGTGCCGGAAACGTACCTCTCGACGCTTGCTGCTCTGCGGATCGCAGGATGGCAAGGTGCTGCTGACGAAATGCGGTGTCCCGCCACAACCAATCGAACCAGGTGCCCTTGGAAGTATCGGGTTTGGAATCCAAAGCACGCAGCCAATGGCGATGCCTGACCACGACCGGTTCGTCGGATCGTTCTTGAACAATCGTCAACAAACCACACGACTTGAGTGCGCGACCCACCCGCTGGCTGCCAAACGCAACGCCCGCCGCAATCGAAATCGCCCAAGGCATCCAGACCGGAGCAAACCAGAACAGCAACGTCGGTCGCCACAAATAGAGCGTCATGGCGATGAAGAAGCCCAGTCCGGACATAATCGAAAACTGAAAGGCACTTTCACGCCAAGAAACACCCTGGTCGTCACGCTGTTGAGCGTTCCATGCCACTTTCTGGCCACAGAGAATTGCGATGACACTTCGAATTTGAAAGTAGGCGTTGATGGGCGCGAACACGAATGAAATCCAAGATTCCAAAATAACTGACGCGACGATGCGAATGCCGCCGCCGAGTCGATTCCGATCCGTTCGATTCGCCAACACAAGGCTGGTCGCTGCCAACTTGGGAAGAATCAGCAGGAGCATTGAAAAGGCAAACAGCCCGATTGCGGTAACCCAGTGCACCATCCGTGTTGGAGACGTGATGTCAGCATCGTGACGCGATCCCAACACACACGATGCAAGAAACAACATCCAAATGGGCGACGACAAATACGACATCATGCCACTGGCAAAGTGGAATCGTGACATTGGATGCATGCCTTTGGCTAGCAACAGTCGCCAGTGCTGCAGGTTGCCTTGGCACCACCGATGATCACGCTTGACATGATCCATCACCGTTGTGGGGCACTCCTCGTAGCTGCCCCTCAAATCATGGGCCATCACAACCTTCCAGCCCGCACGCACCAGCAAAGCGGCTTCGACGAAATCGTGGCTCAGGATTTCGCCGCCCAACGGTTCGCGACCTGGTAACACAGGCAGACGGCAATGCCGCATGAATGGTGCGATGCGGATGATCGCATTGTGACCCCAGTAATTGCCTTGCGCGGCGGCGACTGCATCCAAGCCAGCGTTGAACATCGGTCCGTAGACCGCCGCGGCAAATTGCTGGTAGCGAGCAAACAGGCTTTCTCGGCCGATCGGTACCGGAGGCACTTGCAGAATCCCGATGCTTTCATCGGATGCCATTCGGCGGATCATTTCAACGATTGTCGCGCCCGACATCATGCTGTCCGCATCGAGCACGATCATGCACTCGTATTGACTGCCCCACTTCTCACAAAAGTCTTCGATGTTGCCCGACTTCCTGGCACGGTTCTCACGACGGTGCCGGTAAAAGACGCGAATCGATTGCTCGTGACGGTTCCCGCCAATCGCTTGCATCAATTGCGTCCAGCACCATTCCTCATGCAACCAAATCTCGGGGTCGGTCGAATCGCTGAGCACGAAAAAGTCGATCGATTCGGGATTGGCACCCGGCGTGACGAGCAGCTGTTCGCGCATCGCCGCGATCGCCGCCATCACGCGTCGCGGTGACTCGTTGTAGATCGGCATCAGGATCGCGGTGGTCGGCAAAACGCACGAAGCGTCAACCTCAGTGACTTCCACATCAGACTCACGACGCTTTGAACAGCAACGGCCCGACAGCGTTGCGTAAAAACCTTCCATCGCGATGGCGAAGCAGAGGCTGATCCAGCCAAACAAGATCGCGTAGAGCATCAAACTGATGGTCGCTGATAGCCGCCACGGTCCCATCAACGAAAGCAACCAACCAAAAGTCAGTAGCCCAACGAGCGCGATGACAGCTGACGTGAAAGCGACTCGAACGCGGACTTGGTTCGGATCACTCATGATCAAGATTCAAACGATCCGATGCCAACGCATTGGTAATGCCCAAGTCGACCTTGAGTCGCCGAAACAGCGCTGAGATTCCAGGCAGTGGTCGAAACCATCGTTTCGGTTGGAACGCGGTCACGAGCTCAACTGACTCGGCGGCGTTCATTGTTCGCGATTCAATTGGCGGAACCGAGATCAGGACCGAATTGGGATCATTGTGCGTGCGCATCACCGTTCACCGTGCATCGAAGAAGAGAAAGAGAAGAGAGGAGCGACCATCAAGCCTCGCGTCCGACGGCTTGTCGGTTCAAACCTCATGCCGTCATGAACGGGACTTGGACTCGTCTTTGGTGTCCACGTGCCGTCGGCCGGGTGCTTGAAATCACCGAGGGAACCATTTCCGTCTTTCAAATTCGATTAGGCGCGAGTTGGCGTGCTTTGGGTGGGCTCGCGTAACGGGGAAAGCATCGCTAATTAATTCCATGAATTTTTTTGCCACTGCGATCTGATGTTTGTTTGGGCACCGATTTGGACGCAAATCGACCGCGCAACTGGCACTATGCCTTCCTCCTGAGCAGTTTCGGCGTCGCTGCTTGCCAAATGAGCAAATTACGCGACGCGTTGACCCGGAAACGCCGACTCTGCGTAAGAAAGGTCAAATTAGTGCCCTTGAAGTGATTTTCAAGGAAACTATTTTTCCACTGGTTGAAATATTTGGTTGTCTGCTCCGACAAATCACCCAGCGGTGATCGCCCACCACGAGGCAATAACCCACCATGCAGAGACGGTCGTTCTTGAAAACCACGCTTTCGCTGCCCGCGATTCACGCTTTCGGTGGCCGAGGTAATTCGGGCCGACTGCGGGCAAGCGAACCTCAATTCATTTCGACGGCCGCGACGGGACTTCTGCGAACTGAGCGAGATCAGTCAAATGCCAGCATGGGTCACGAACAGGCTTTTTTGACGGATCTCCAGAAACGCTGCTATCAGTATTTTCTTGACGCGGCCGATCCATCGACGGGTCTGATTGCTGATCGAGGTTCGCGCGACGGAACTGGGTTCAGCCGACATGCCAGCAGTGCCGCGTGCGGGTTTGCGTTGGCCGCACATGCAATCGCACCGACAGCGAAACTCGCAACGTCGAACCAAGCCCGTGATCGAATTCGTCAGCTTTTAAGATCATTGGTGGATTTGTCTGAACATCATCGCGGATTCGTTTATCACTTCGTCGATCAGCGGACGGGTCGTCGAGCACTGCAATGCGAAGCGTCCTCCGTCGACACGGCATTGATGCTCGCCGGCGTGATGTGTGCCCAAACCACATTCGCGGATGATCACGATATCAACGCGATGTCAGATGAACTCATTCGTCGTACCGACTGGCAAGCGATGCTTGGTGACGACGACACGCTTCATATGGGCTGGCGACCTGAAGAGGGATTGCTGCCGCATCGTTGGGATCGTTTCAGCGAGCTGACCATTTTGGTTTTGATGGCGATCGGTGCTCCGACCAACGCAATCGGAAAACACTGTTGGCATGCTTGGCGACGCGATCACACGCTAACGCATCAGGGTGAATCGTTCTTAAGTTACCCGCCGCTGTTCGTGCATCAGTATCCGATGGCGTTCTTTGATTTTCGCAATGTGCGTTCGCCATCGGGCCGCGATTATTTTCGTAATTCCGTTGTCGCGCACCATGCTCAAATCGAGTTTTTGACGCAACTTGGGCGTCGGTATCCCTCGATGCAGCACTACGGGAATGATCTGTGGGGCATTACGAGTAGCGACAGCGTCACCGGTTATCGCGATTGGGGCGGACCGTACGAAGATGATCGTTTCGAACCCGATCGCGGCATTGACGGAACCCTGGTGCCCAGCGCGGCGGCTGGCGGTTTAGCGATTGTTCCGACGCAAGCCCTGCACACGCTACGCGTTCAGCATGAACGTTTTGGCGATGCGATCTATGGTCGATATGGGTTTGCCAATGCATTCAACCCAGCCAACGGTTGGGTTAGTCCCGATTGCATCGGAATCGATACGGGTATCACGCTGTTGATGGCTGAAAATCGACTGCGCGGTGGTGTGTGGAACGCGTTCATGCGTCATGCTATCGCGCGAGCCGCGTTTGATCGGGTTGGGTTTCGACTCGTCGCTAGCTAAACAGTGCGGCCAATGACTGCCGATTGCCCGTACTGATATCGACTTAGCTGCTATGCCTGATGCTCCGAAAGTCTTGGCTGGAAAACGAGCCCTGGTGACCGGTGCTTCGCGTGGGATCGGAGCCGGTATCGCGGAAGCACTCGCCTCCGCCGGTGCTGACGTGATCATCAACCATCTGGGTGACGGTGAATCGGCCGCGGATGTGGCTCAAGCGTGTCGCGATTGCGGATGCCGCAGTCACGTCATTGAAGCGGATGTGTCCAACAACGAATCGGTCGCCGAAATGGTCGCCGAAAGCCAATCACGGCTTGGCGGATTGGACATCGCGATCAGCAACGCGGCGTACAGCGATCGTCACCTGATGCTCGAATCGGATCTTGATGAGTTTCGCCGGACGATCGATGTCAGCATGTGGGGTGCATTCTATTTGGTTCGCCACGCTGCCGAAGCAATGGTCGACGTAGGTCAGGGCGGCAACATGGTCGTGATCAGCAGTCCTCACGCTCATTTGGCGATGCCGGGCGCGATGGCTTACAACATGGCCAAAGCCGCCAACGATCAGATGGCACGCACCGCCGCCGTTGAATTGGTGCAGCATCGAATTAGGGTCAATCTGATCCATCCCGGATGGATCGATACGCCTGGGGAACGGAAGTTTTTCTCGGAAGAGACGCTCGCGGCCGAGGGTGCCAAATTGCCCTGGGGTCGATTGGGAACGCCAGCTGAAATTGGCCGCGGTGTCGTGTTTTTATGTCAGCCCGAAAGTGAGTACATCATCGGAAGCACGCTTACCATTGATGGCGGTATTCAATTGGAATACCAGGAAATGTATCGCGTCGAAGAATCCCGAAAATCGGATGTCAGCAATCATTGAACCCACATGCATCAAACGGTTCATTGCCCCGGCATGGGTCAATGAAAAATCGCGACGAGGAACAAATTCCTCGCCGCGATGGCGATGTCTCAAACGTGAATTCGTGCGGCCTTAGGCAGGTTGCACGTTCTCGGCGCACGGGCCTTTCGGTCCTCGGCCTTCGGTGTAGGTGACTCGTTGTCCTTCTTGCAATTCATCGTAGGACGTGCCTTCGACGTTGCTGCAGTGGAAAAACAAGTCCTTCGGTCCACCGGTATCGATGAAACCAAAGCCTTTGTCGGTGAGCCGTTTGATCGTGCCTTCTGCCATTCGTCTTCATTCCAAAAAAGTGAGTCGGCGACGTCGTTCCCGGCGGCGTGCCGGACATCTCTTCCCGCGTCGCGTCGCCGAGCGTAGCAGATTTGGAACAGCCGGGGGCCTTCGAACGTCCAAATCGCGCGACTTTTTCTCATTCCGCCGGTGATGACTCCCCGGGCAGTCGTTTCAGCCACAAATCGCGGAACTCAACGGGGTCGCTATGCCCGGCAAATCCAAAATGCCCCGCCAGACGATCTTTGCCTGGGTGAGGCGAGTCGGCCATGGTTTGTTCCACCTGATCCAAATCAGCGTTCAGGATCACATTGCCGTTCAATTCGACGCGAATCTTTGATCCGATCACGTCGACCTGCTGGAAATTCCATTGTCCCGTCGGTCTCAAATAACCGCGTATCGCAGCGACCATGCCGTATGCCGACCCGTGAGCCTGACGCGGATCGAGATTCGCATATTTCGGGTGACCATCATCCAAGACCTGCAGCTCCGTCATCGCCTGGTAGGCGGGGTTGCCTGTCCGCGGCGCACGAATAGCAAGACCATTATTGCCTCCCGGCGGCAATCGAAATTGCAACCGAACACTGAAGTGATCGAATGTTTCCTCAGTCAATAGATTGCCACCGCGACCCGAACGGCACCGAATCGCTCCCAAGTCCGTGACCTCGTAGTCATCCACATCTCCAATCCATCCTTGTAACGTCTTGCCGTCAAAAATCGAGCGGTATGTGACCAACTGATGCGACATCAAAGCGGCATTGGCTTGGTCCACACTCAGTGGTTGAATCTCGATATTCCGCCAAGCAATCTCGCCACCATGTGTTTGCAGAATGATGGATTCCTGTTTGGGCAATGGCGAACCGCGGTCCCAGTAGTTGTCCATGATGACGTGATCAACGACCATCGAATCATTGAGCCAGACGGACGTTCGAGAACCGATCTGAATCACACGAACGGTGTTCCACTGCCCAAAGGGTTTGTCGGCTAATACGAACGGGTCTTTTCCAGGTGCACCGGTGGGTTGATTCCATAAGCCACCACTCCCCAAATGAGCACCCAGGTTGAACACCTTGAGATTGGTTGGGTCCCAGATTTGAACTTGAGGACATCCCTTCAAGTAAATGCCACTATCGGCTTTGGGGACCGTTCGGTACTCGAGTTTGAGTTCATAGTCTCTGAAGGTTTGACGCGTTGCCAGGAAATGCCCTTCTCCGTCATTCACCAAAATCCCGTCGTCAACGTGCCAGTGCATTGCCGCTTCTTGCGTCCACGCTTCCATCGACCGTGTTCGATCCTGGTCAGACATCGCCGCCAGCTTCTGAGGCGAAAGCCGAGCGGGTCGACCATACCAGTGGTCCTGGAATCGGTCGCCGATCAGGCTGACAGGCTTGGACGAATGAGTTGCATCGGCTTTGGAGATTTGGCCTGACTGGCTTGTGATCGCAATGGAGATGCCCAACAGTAGATATCGAAACGGGTTCATCGTTTGCGGCATGGCGTTGAACTTGGGAGCGATCATCGTCGTTGTCTCGGGACGTGGCTGGTTACCACTGATTGGTTGTGTTCGTTGCAGTTTACCCGCTGTGAGGAACTGACGTTGACTTCATGTTTGTCGCTTAAGGATCGATCGATTTGAACACACAGCCGCTGCACGTTGTGCTGTACCAACCCGAGATTCCTCCCAATACGGGAAACATTGGGCGGACCTGCGTCGCCTTGGGTGCCAAGCTTTGGCTTGTCCGGCCGCTTGGATTCGATCTCAGCGAGCGTCAGCTGCGGCGTGCCGGGTTGGACTATTGGGTCCACCTTGATTGGCAAGTGGTCGACGACTGGAACTCCTTGACCGAGCAACTCGACCCGTCGCGGTTTTATTTCCTTTCAAAGCATGCGAGACGCTCGGTTTGGGACGCTCAATTTGCAGTCGGCGATGTGCTGGTCTTTGGTCGTGAAACTTCGGGGCTTCCCCGGGAGATCCTCGATCCGGATGATCCGCGATCGCTAACGCTACCGATGGGTCCGCACGTTCGAAGCTTGAACCTGGCGACCACAGCCGGAATTGTGATGTACGAGCACTATCGACAGGTTGGCTATGACATTTCGTTGCCATCAACGGCTGGGTCACAGTCACGAGGTCCCCAGAATTGATGTCAAGTTGTGACGATTGTTTGGTCGATAACGCTTTTGTCGCCCTTGGTGATTTTGACGTCGCCGGTGATGTTGCATGTGACCCTTTTTAAAGCGAACGGTTTTGGGCCCACGTTATGAACAATCGCACCTTGACCAACCTTCTCGTGAAACTCCGTTCCAATCGGCTTCGCAAACGAATGGGCGGCTTGGTTTGGCCGATGATTTTGGTCGTTGCTGCCGCTGGGCCACTGACCGGTTGCCAGATGTCGATCAATGGTCAAACGCTTCCGAGTCCGTACTACTTGCAAGACGACGTTCAGTACTTCCCATCGGGTCCGGAGTTCAAACTCCCACGCGAAGCGGCGGCCTTGCGTGCGGCTCGAGCAGAAGAAAAACTGAGCCAAAACTAATTTTGCGAACTGGTCATTTGGCATGCCTGAACGAACCCGTTATCAAGAACGGATCATCCGCAACTACTATGAGAACCGGGACACGATCGGACTTCAGAAGGCGTCCGAGGCGGTGACGGAGCTCTATTTGAGCGAAGGCAAGAAACGACAAACGGTTTGGAAACGGTTGATCAGCCACCTCGAGAAACTTGGCGTCCCCGGGAAACGAATTGAGCAACTGCACGCCGACGACGATCCTGCAGCGGTTGCCAAGGTGCTCGAGAAATATCAGTAGTTGCTGGTTTCGAGAAAGATCAGAGGCGGGCCTGTCTCAACGCGCACTCTCACCCGGCGGTAGCCCCACGCACGTCGTGGTCAGATAGCCGCTCCAAAACAACGGTGCGTCGCCGGTGAGTTCGGTTTGATCCTCGTCAGCCTTTCCCAGCAAGGGCTCGGCTGATGGAGGCAGATCCGATTGTCGCAGTATCCGCACACTTCGCTGCAAAGCTTCGTTTAGTCCGGAATGCGGAACTTCATTGGCAAGTTCAGACATCAGCATGGCGGTTGAATTGCCGCCGACGGCCCACCGGCTCATCAACACATCCCGGACACCCGAAGCACGCATCGCGACGAGCGGAAAAAACAACTCGCTGCCATCGCCGAGCCGAGATCCCGCGGCGCTGCGATATCCCAGCAAGCTAACTGTCTGCGGCGATCCAGCCGGCATTCGTAACCAGTCGCGAATTTGATCCCAGTTGCCAAGTCCACCGCCGCGACCGGCTGATGTGTCCTGCGGCACCACCGCACTGGCCAGCCAGTCATCAACGTTGGGACTGACCGCCGCGGCGATCATCAAATGGCCAATCTCCGGTCCCAGTCGCTGCGTCGGTGGTGCCGTGGCGGGCACCGTGACAAATGGGTTCTCGAGCGGCCCTGTCACCAAATCGATCAATCGTTTGTTTTCGTCGGTGTCACGCGGCGAAAAAAACCTTCCCGCGATGATTGCCAACCGATCCGCTTGGCTGGCCGTACCGACGTGCCTCAATGCGAACCCGGGCGTGGGTGCGTATCCGACCGACATCGCATCGCTCCATTGGGTCGGATCACCGTTTTCAATCGCCCTTTCAATCTCAGCCTTCACAAAGGGCCGCAGCGGTAAAAGCTCAAACGGTAAATACCACAAAACGCCATCGGGAACGATGATGACTTGCCGGAGTCCTTGCTCACTCCACCCCGCGGCTTCGGAAAACAGCGTCGACTTCAACTTCGAAGCTGTCTCGCGGTAAGCCATCGGATCACCACTCAGCCGTGCTCCTCGATTACGGCTGGCTCCGATCTCGCTGAGCAGCTGCTGAATCATGGAAGGCAGCCGTCGCGCCGCCAGAACAACCCACGTCTTCGTTTCGCCGCCCCGTGATGATATCGCTCGCAACGTTTGACCATCGGAGACAAACGTTACCAGTGCAACATCTTGCGGCAGCGCCTTCACGTCCACATCGCTCATCGGCGGCGGGTTGGCAGGAGGCACCACCAAACGACGCAGTGCGAGCGAAGAAAGCTGCGACTCGACTTGTGACGCCGCAACGGCCGAACGAATCGAAACACCGGCAGCCGCGGCCGTGGAAATGCCAATGCCAGCTTCAGCCTGACCATTCGCATTCGGATTCGGCTGACCTAACGCAGCAGCAGGGTTCAGCTCTTGTTGCACTTGATCGCGAATGCGTGTGAGCGCCGGAGGTGCTTGCTTGAGAAAGCTCAACTGCGCCGCCGAACAGTCCGCATCCGATTGCGAGATGATCGTGCGGAGTTGCAGCAATCGGCCCTCAAGCGGAAGCTGCGAAAAAAAACGCGAGGCAATCAAACGATCGGCGGCAACCAGCGTGTCCTCGCTTTGGTTGCTCATCGCGGCGGTGTTCATCAGCACGCTGTAAAGGTCTGCCGCGTTTGTTAGATGCGATGCGATGGCATCGACCGGATCGCGTCGCCATCGAGCAATATCAGCAGCCTCGCTAAAGGTCGCAATGATTTGACGCGCAGATTGATTTCCAAGATTACGCCCCACACGCGCCCGCAAGACGCCAAGCTGGTAATTCCACGGCATGGCAATGACAGCGGCTCGATTGCCTGACCGACGACCGCCCGCACCGCCCAAACCAACACCGCGTGCATTTCCCGTAAAGCCACCCTGCGTAATGAACTGGCTCATCGAGGCCATCGTGGTGTTGAGCTGGCCTGAACCAGCAACTCCCAGTTGACCGCCGCGAGCTGCTGCGATCTTGGCGGCGACGTAGGCTCCGTACGCCTGCAGCCGAGGCCAGCGGACATCACGTCGGTTGGCAAGCACCATTGCCGATTGCAACGCGGCTTCGGCAGCATCGATGCGACCGGCTCGAATCGCGGCATCGGCAGCCACCAAATAACAATGCAGTGATGCCAACCGGGATTCTCGCACCAGCATTCCCGCCGCTGTCATCGCGGAACGCTCAACCGCGGGCAATTGATTCTCAACGACGCTGCCAGCGGCCAACTGCAGCGCTTCGCCAATCCATTCGAATTGCTCAAGAGCCGCCGATGCATTTGCAATCGATTGTGCCAGCTGAAATATTTTGGCGCTGGCGGCCTCGCTGATCTGTTGCCGATCATCTCCGGTGCACCCAATTGAAAGTCCGCTGCACCAAATCGCGGGCGTGATCGGATGCACCGAACCACCCGCGGTCGCATACCGATTGATTCGGTCCAGGACGGTCTTGTCCTCACGAATCGCGAAGTACTCCACACCGCGAGTTGCTCCGATCAGTGTCTTGCCGAGCGGTGATGCCAAGTCAGCGGGATACTTGGTCGCTTCCAGCAATTCGCCGACGAGAGGTTCTTGATTAGACAGCGGTCCCAAAATGACTCGCCGTCGGTAAGAGATCGTGGCCAGCCCTCGGAGGATTTCAGCCACATCAATGTTTTTCAAACTGGGTGCTTCGATCGCACCACCCTGCAACAGGCGTTGCTCCGTCAAGAAGGATCCCATCGCGACTTGCATATTCTGTGGGACCGGAGCCCTGATGACCGCGTTGGCTTCGGGCCAAAACCGACGCGTCGCCGCCATCGCTGCGACGGGGCGATTGAGCGCGTCCCAGCGAACCGATGACAGCCAACCACGATTTCGAACCGCAATTCGAATGACCTCATCGGTCGTCGCCATGCATCCCGCGAGGTCACCCAAATGCCATTGGCATTCGGCCGCCAAAGCAAAGATCGGAATCGAATCGAGCCACTTCCCGGTCGGATCGGTCCGCGTCGATCGCCTGGCGACATCGATGGCATCCAAAGCCGAATCGAGGTCGCCATCCCGAAACAAACGGCGGGCGGTGTAATACGCTTGCGGCGGCGACTGACCACCGGGATCCGGCGTCCCGAGAACCTGAGCACTCACGCGGGCGGGGCTGCCCGATCGAACTCCCAGCGCACCCAAAATAAGCAATGGGAAAACAACGCTCCGCCGCCATGAGCGATGTTCAACCAAATGGATCACAGCTCGGCTGCTTCAATGGCAAGCTTGACGTCCTCGTTGCCATAGATGATCGACAAAAAAGCGGGCAGGTAGCGGTCAACCATCGCTCCACCGACGTAGAGCACATGATCAAGCATGTCGTCATCAGGAAACGTTTCACCCAAGGGCAGCGCCGACTGATAACGCAATTCGCCATCATCCAGGTCCATCTCAAATTTCCCCAGTTTGAGCCCATAATTGGCTCGCGTGATCGCTTGCGAAATGAGCACGCGAGCATTCTCGGGAATCTTGTTGGCGGGATGCGAAAAGACCTGAATCAAATTGTCTTCCACCACAATCAACACACGAATGTCACCGTGTTTGCCCTCGAAAACCATGCGGAACAAACCGCGGTCTTCGTCGTGCTCGTATTTGACTTCGCCGCGGTCCAGATAAGCACTGTATTGTTCGATTTGGGCGGACATGATCGTGGCTCCTGTGGTGGCAGTTCCTTGGGAGATGCCGGTCGTTGGTTGGCCGACACCACCAAATCAAGTGTAGTTTGCTAAGCGGGTCAATCGCAAATCCGCGTCCGTCTGGTCAGGCATGGGCCCGCGTTGAGATTCACGCGTCGCAATTGGGTTGCAGACGGGAACCAATCCACCTCCCAAGCCGTCTTATCGTTAAAGTCGAGTCTGCGCTGCATCGATCCCTTGTGAGAGCCATGTTTGACTGTTGGTCCCGGGCCGAGTCATGAGGACAATTTGGGGTCCGCTGGGTTCGCTCGCACGAGCTTTCTCGCTTGCCTGAAGCGGCACTCTTCTCTTCTCGTTCCCTAATGCCGATGCCCACGTCGTCGCGACCGGTTTCGAATTCATCGCGTGACATCTCGGCCCGAAATCCGTCTTTGAAGATTGGCGGGTTCAGATTGGTTTCGCAGCATGTGGGTTTGGCGGACCATGACAGGGGGGAGACGCGGCGTCAAATTCGAGTTTGACGCTTAGGAGACGGCCAACGGCTGTGACGAAAAAGCTTGCCGGTGATACTCGACAGATCCGATTTTCCTGATTAATCGACTCCCTCGACCGACCAACCTCGACTCATCCTAACGACGGCTGCATAAGCCCAAATTGGCAAACGCTATGACTGATCGTTGCAATCCCTCTCGTCGTCGAAGCTTACGTCACCGTTTGGCGAACTGGATGTTATCATCGGGTCGTCAGGCACTGGGCGGTCACGGACTTGAACCCGGCGAAAGCCCCCAGCGAGGCAGCCTGCGATTGGAAATGCTCGAAAAGCGGCAAATGATGGCGGGCGACGTTGACCTGCTGTTCACCGATGGTGCCGGGCAAGCAGCGTCCGATTCGGTGGCGACGGCGTCGGACGACTCATCAACGACCAACCGGACGCCATCGGGTGAGCCCGCCGTTGACCTGGTGCAATTTGCCCAGGATCTCGATGCGGCCGGAGTGGAATTTTATGGCGCGGATTGGTGTCCCGCGTGCACCGATCAAAAAGATCTCT
>JBCCJB010000001.1:0-31488 GCA_039028015.1 Planctomycetota bacterium | reverse complement strand
GCGCGCTATTGATCTGGTCGTGATTGATTCCGCTGCAAGCACGATCACACCATTCATTAATTCACCGAGTGGATTGCTAGAGGGCGGTGCCGTCCCGACTGCCAATGCCGACTCGGGATTCCTAAATCCCACCGGCGTCACGCTGACCGACATCGATGATGACGGTCGATTGGATGCGCTGGTGTCCCATTTGACGCGTGGGTTCTCTATCCTCAGAGGTCAGCAGGGTCGCTACCAATTGACACCCGGGATCGGTGAGATGATCACCGAGTTGGACTTTGGTTTCGTCGATATTCCCGACTCAAGTTTTAGTGGCGTCAGTCCTGAGCCGCTGACTAACTCGGCCAACCCGTTCGATGTCAATGACGATGGGTTTGTCTCAGCCGTTGATGCGTTGCGAATCATCAATCGGCTCAACCAAACGCAAGCCGCTGGCGAACCCGCTGGCAACACAGCCACAACGAATCCACCAAACGATTACTTTGACGTCAGCGGAGACGGCCGCGTGACCGCCTTGGACGCGTTGATGGTGATCAATCGATTGAATTCGGAAGCGTTGCGTCCCACTGAGTCAATCTCTCCCGAACCGATCGCGACATCTCCGACACCCAATGCGATCTCGTCAGAGGATGCTTCGTTTAGCCAGATTGATCGCTCAACGAGTGACCCGACAGATCAAGTGACGTGGCCGGCGTCAACGGTCGATCGAGCACTATCGGAAATGACGATTGATGTCACTCCTGATCCCGAATCAGCAGATCCATCGTCGTCGGAATGGGAATGGTTAACCACGCTAGAACAACAATGACCACGCATTCGCGTGGACGCCTGATTACATCAGGCGTTACGAAGTTGGATCGAACTGGCCATTCCGCTTAGGCTCACCGATATCGCGTTCTGTTTAGACCATCTAATTAAGTCACGTAGGACGGGGACATTTCCCCGTCGATGCGAAATCCCGAGTCGGCCATGAGTGACCGACCTACGCCAAAGTTAAAAATGCTGTAGCTGAATGTCCTACAGCACCTAAGCACGAAAAAGTCACTAACTGCAATTTGCTGAGGTCCGTCGACGGCGACGGCGAAATGGTTCGCTCGCTTTTGCATCCGACTCCGTCGAATCAGATTGACCCTGGTCGGGCCACGTGAACAAAAAGGTCGCGCCATGACCAACGCTGGACTCAAGCCAAATGCGACCACCACGTTGCTCCACCAGTCGTTTGACCAAAGCCAAGCCCATGCCAGTGCCCTCGGAGTGAGCTTCGCTTGGCAACATTTCGAACATGCCAAAGATTCGCTCATGGAAATCCGAGGCAATTCCGGGACCGCGATCCGAAACCGAAAACGTGCTGATATCGGATTGACGCGTTTGGCGGACAGTCACGTTGCCACCGGAGGCTGCATGACGAATGGCATTGCCGATCAGGTTTCGCAAAGCCTGCTCGAGCGCGGCGCGGTCCGTGTGCAACTGATCGTCAGCGACATCAACGGTCAGCACCAAACCATCGGGCGGCGACATAAAGTCAAATAGCGTGGCAATCATTTCCGACAGATTGACCGTTTCATCGGCATGTGGCCGACGATTGACACGCGAATAGGCGAGCAAGTCATCCAGCAACAATTCCATCCGCTGGACCTGTTGGTCCATCCGCTGCAGGTGATCGGTGACCTCGGGCCGAACCTCATCCCCAGCATCTTGCTCAATCCATTCGCACAACACCCGTAAGCGACGCAGCGGAGCCTTCAAGTCATGCGAAGCGACGTAGGCAAACCGATTCAGATCTTCATTGCTGCGCTGCAGGTCACGTTGTTTGGTTTGAAGTTGCAAACGATTTTCTTGCTGCTCGGTAATGTCCACATGAAATCCAGATAACTTTTCGAACTCACCCGATGGCGAGTGAATGCGAGTTGCTCTGGAGAGCATCCACCGATAGGTGCCATCAGCGTGGCGAAGTCGAAAGATGGATTCATAAATGGCATTGCGATCATCGTTGGTCAAATAGGAATTGATGTAGTCGATCGCATCCTGTCGGTCATCGGGATGAACGTAGCGTGAGAAGTCTTCAAAAGAACGCCATGGCACGGACTGCCCGAGCTGATTCAAGAACTCTTGCGTTACCTCGACTGATTGATCGGCTAGCGTCCATTCCCAAAACCCAATGTGACCATTTTCGGTCGCCAGTCGAAGTCGTTGCAGCAACCGTTCGCTATCGGTGACATCCGTGCCGACAACCAAGATTCGCTTCTCATCATCACCATCACCGCCGGTCAGCTCGGGTTGCCCGGTCAGGACATATTTATCAATTACCAGCTGTCGCACTTTGCCGTCGCGTGATTGCAGCGTTTCGATCACGTTTTGAATCGAGTTGCCGTCGGACATCACGGCGCGGTCGGACTTGTTGAATTGATCACGATGACGCGGGTAAACCTCCTCGGTCAATCGACCCTCAATCTCGGCGACGCTCAGACCCGTCGCTTCTGCCGCGGCTCGATTGCAGCGCAGGATCCGACCGGACTGGTCCTTGTACCAAATGCAAGTTGGCACCGTATCAAGAATTCGCTGAATGTCCTGACTTCGATCCCAAAGGTTTTGCTGGTGTTCGCGTTGAGGATCGTCATCGGTCAGAACGGAGATTGAAACAGCGTTCCCGTCGGCAAGCGTCAACTGCACTGCCTGATCTCGCACGGGTCGGTAGCGACCGGAGCGGTCACGCAAGCGATACTCAGCGACCGGCATCGGACCGTGATCCGTTGGTCGCTCGTTGCGATGACAATGGTGTTGCCTATCCTCGGGATGGATGATGCTGTCGATGTGGGATGGTTCAAAACCGACCTCGTCTGTCGAAATGACATCGAACGTGCTTTTGAACTTGCGGCTGACAAAGATCGAAAGGGATGCGGATGCATCAGACGTATCAACAGAGTCATTTCGCCAATGACGAATCATGACCCCGCACGTGGCCAAGTCGAGCGCGTCCAGCACCAACTCGTTATCCAGCAATCCATCGGCGTGCTCGCCCAAAAATGCACGCAATCCGCTCACGGAAGCACGACCAATTTGACGTATGCCTGGATCAATTCATTCAAGTTGCAGTACGACTCGCCCACATCTTTTTTCAAGATGTAACCCGCAACACTTTCCCGGTAACTCTCCAACAAATCTTCGTCGTGGTCTGAGGTGGTCAAGACAAACACGATGCTGTGGCACAACTGATCGTCACTACGAAGGGCCTGCAAGAACTCGCGACCATTCATGATCGGCATGTTGAGATCAAGAAAGATTAAGTAATCGGGCCCAATCGATTTGCTAGCATGCGTGCCCCTGAGAATCTCGAGGGCTTCCCGGCCGTCGCGAGCCGTGACGATGACGGCGCCAGGGTGTTGGCGCCGAATGCCACGCTCAAACGCCATCACATCAATCTCGTTGTCCTCCACTAAAAGGAGTTCAACGTCCAGCAGGTTGTCCATAGGAAGGTGACCTCAAACCGATCAACAATGCATTTGCCGCAGAAAGTGTGGCATGCCGCCATATGAATTTGCGCTTTATCGGTCAATCTGATTTCGACCGCTATGTGCAAGTTGAGCCTCAGGCAGTTTTCGGCTTTTGCCACACCTACCTTGGTCAGCCTTCGAAAAGCAACCGCGGCGCAAGTCGTTGCGGATTGTCTTACAATACGCCCGTACAGCAGATCTCTACACTAAATCTTCCCCTCGATGTTCCTGCGCCGTTTATGAACGATTTTTCTCGCGTTGATGATGCCACACCAAAGCAGGACCAAGGATCCGAGAAGTCCCAAAGCGAGGCCGCGGACGCCGAGTCTGGCTCAATCGACCACGTGCTGATCGAGGAACGGCTTTTTTACCCATCAGAGGAATTCACACGCAAAGCGCTGCTTCGGTCTCGCGACGAAGTCGACGCGATGTCCGCGGCCGCGCGAGATGATCCCGAATCGTTTTGGAAATCCGAAGCAGAAACGCACTTGCACTGGTTTGAACCGTTTCAGGATGTGCTGGCCTGGGATCCACCCCATGCGAAATGGTTTGTGGGTGGTCGCACAAATGCCTGTTACAACGCGGTCGATGCCCACGTCGCGGCGGGTCGTGGTGACCGGATCGCAATCATTTGGGAAGGAGAACCGGGCGATCAACGGCAATTGACGTATGCCCAGTTGCAGATCGAAGTTGCAAAGTGCGCTGAGGGTTTGAAATCTCTGGGCGTCGGTGTTGGGGACGTCGTCAGCATCTACATGCCGATGACGCCCGAGCTGGCCATTGCCATGCTGGCGTGCGCCCGAATCGGTGCCATTCATTCGGTGATCTTTGCCGGATTCAGCGCCGAATCGATTGCTGATCGAAACAACGATGCCTCGGCGAAGGTGATCCTAACGGCAGACGGCCTATACCGGCGCGGCAAAGTCTTGCCGCTCAAAGAAACCGTCGATGAAGCGTTGAAGAAGTCGCCGACCGTTGAGCATTGTCTCGTGCTCCGGCGCACCGGCGATGCCGTACCTATGCAGGATGAACGCGATGTTTGGTGGCATGACGTCGTCGATCCTCGACCAGGAACGCTACCCGCCGAACCACTCGATAGCGAGACCACGCTGTTCATCCTGTACACATCCGGAAGCACCGGCAAACCCAAAGGGATTCGCCACACAACGGCCGGCTACAACCTGTGGGCTAAGCGGACGTTTCAATGGGTGTTTGATCACCGCGAGGATGACATCTACTGGTGCACCGCCGATTGCGGATGGATCACCGGACACAGCTACATCGTCTACGGACCATTGTCGGCCGGTGCGACCTGTTTGATGTATGAGGGTGCTCCGAATTACCCGGCCGAAGACCGTTTCTGGGATTTGGTGGAAAAGCATCGCGTCACGATTTTATATACCGCACCGACTGCGGTCAGAGCGTTCATCAAGTGGGGTGACCACCACGTTGCAAAGCATGACCTTTCGAGCCTGCGACTGCTGGGCAGCGTTGGCGAAGGCATCAATCCGGAAGCGTGGATGTGGTACCACGAAAAGATTGGAGGCGGTCAGTGCCCGATCGTCGACACATGGTGGCAGACGGAAACCGGTGGCATCATGATGAGTCCGTTGCCGGGAATCACGCCCACCAAACCGGGATCGTGCACGCAACCTTTGCCAGGTGTGTCTCCCAAGATCGTCGACGAACTTGGACACGATGTGGATACCGAGCACGGTGGCAAACTTTGCATCGCTCAGCCTTGGCCAGGCATGCTGCGCGGCATTTGGGGTGACGAGCAACGGTTTGTCGATCAGTACTGGTCGGATGTCCCGGGTCATTACTTAACTGGTGACAATGCCCGCTGCGACGCCGATGGTTATTACTGGATCATGGGCCGGATCGACGATGTCATCAACGTCTCGGGTCACCGATTGAGCACGATCGAAGTCGAGAGTGCTTTGGTGGCCCACCCCGACGTTTGCGAAGCAGCCGTCGTCGGTCGTCCGGATGACATCAAGGGACAAGCCATTGCCGCATTCGTGACCACGAATGATCGACCTCATGATGAAGCGCTGCGAAAAGAATTGAAGCAACACGTCCGGACGCAAATTGGGGCACTCGCCCAACCCGATGACATTCGTTTTTCAGCTACGCTGCCCAAAACTCGGAGCGGCAAAATCATGCGACGATTGCTACGTGATGTCGCGGCCGGTCGTGATTTGGCGGGTGATGTCTCGACGCTGGAGGACATGACATCGCTCGCGAAGCTGCAAGACGAGGATTAGTTTTTCCAGGACTAGATTGATCTTGACGCCCAACCGCGTCAGCGACAGACTCGAGGCTTCGGCCTGACGGATCGGGAAACTCCGGTGCGGCGGTTCGAAGCCGCGTCAACGGATTGCCGCGCCGCTCAAGTCCCGGTGGAATGAGTCAAAGGAACCACACGGTTGTCGACACCCACTGATTTTGACGTCAAGGAACGCGTCCGCAGTGCGACCGACATCGTCGATGTCATCGGACGCGATTTGGAGCTGCGACCGCAAGGCCGAAACTTTGTCGCACGGTGCCCATTTCACAACGACACTAAGCCCTCGATGACCGTCAATCCGGCACGACAAAGCTGGAAGTGCTGGGTCTGCGATATTGGTGGCGACGTCTTCAGCTATGTCATGCAGCGCGAGGGTCTTGATTTTCCATCCGCCCTGCGATCGCTTGCCGAGGCGGCTGGGATTGATGTCCCGCAATTTCGCCGTGGACCCAAAACACAGCCCGGTCAACCCAACGATCGCGAGACGCTACACGCCGCTCTCGAACTGGTCGCGCGAAGCTATTTTGACCAGCTCGCCGAAGGCCAATCCGATGACGCCGAACTGGCTCGTGCGTATTTAGAATCACGCGGCATCGATGACGAAACTCGGCAGCGATTCCAAATCGGTTTCGCACCGGACTCGTGGGACTTTGCCACCAATCGGCTCCGAGCCGAACACTACTCCGATGCCGTTGCCGTGGCGTGCGGTGTCGTCATTGATCGCCAAAACGGCTCGGGCGGATACGATCGCTTTCGAGGTCGGTTGATGTTCCCGATTTGGGATGCATCCGGCAACGTGATCTCGATGGGTGGGCGTGTCATTCCCGACATTGCGGAAAGGAATGCTCGGCAACGAAACGCCAACAACAAATCTGGTTCCGCTGATGCGGCAACCGGTGGTGCGAAATACATCAACGGTCCGGAAACGCTGCTCTATCGCAAGTCCAACGAACTTTATGGGCTCAATTTGGCACGCGATGCTATCCGCCGCGACGGCGAAGTGTTCGTCATGGAAGGCTATACCGATGTGATCGCCGCCCGCATGGCCGGCATCCATCCCGTCGTCGCCGTCTTGGGCACCGCCTTAACACTCAATCATGTGAAGGCCCTCAAACGGTTTGTCAGTCGGATTGTCCTGGTGCTCGATGGCGATGCGGCGGGAAGACGTCGCGCCGATGAGGTGCTTGAGACCTTCGTGCAAGCCGACGCCGATGTCCGTGTGATGACGCTGCCCGATGGGGCCGATCCAGCTGATTTTCTTCAGCGTCACGATGCCGATGCGTTCCGATCTTTAGCCGCAAGCGCACCCGACGCGATGGATCATAAGTTGGCAAGTTTGACCAATGGCATCGATTTGAATCGCGATACCCATGCGGCCACCGCTGCAATGGAAACCATGCTTCGCGTGCTGGCCAAAGCGCCGACCAATAGCGACACGCTGATGCTGAAAAGCGATCAAATGCTGGTTCGTTTATCAAAAACCTTTGGTCTTTCGACCGATCGGTTGCAGCGACGCTTGGACGCCATCCGTCAGCAAGCCCATCAGCGAGATCAATTCGCTCGGAAAAATCAATCGCGGCACGATCGACCACAGACGCCGGCTCAGGAATTCGCTGCAGGTCATAGCGGTGACCCCTTCGCTGAAGCCGCTGCTGACGATTTGGCTCAGTTTGGTTTGGAGCCGATGCACGTTAGCCACGCTTCGTCTCAGCCGCTTCCACTGTCAGGCATCGACCGCCAGTTATTTGAAACGCTGTTGGAATCGCCCGACGTGGCGGCAATGGCGGTCGAAGCAATCGACGCCCAGTGGCTCCATTCGACCACTGCAAAAATGTTGCTGTCAGCCTATCAAACCTTGGACCTGCAGGGCCACGATTTGGATGCGGAGCACTTGTTGACACTCATTGAGAATGAACATCTCAAGCACGAGGTCGTGACGTTAGTCGAGCGAGTTGAACGTCGGCGGGAAAGCGAGTCGGAAGCCTTGATGGATTCGCCCGAGTCGCGTTACGCCGCAATCCTGACACGCTATCACGAACAGAGTTTCGAAGCCGAAAAACACAAGCAAATCGAGAAGATTCGAACAGCGGTTCTGCCAGAGGAAGAAGAACTTGCCGTTCTCGCTCAACTTTTTGAAGCCGAACGTATCCGTCAAACCCCGAGGTGAATATCTAACCCAATCAATCGCGACGCCCGCACGTCTCAAAATTCAGTTTGATACTTACTTCTCGCCCACGACGGGTGAACGACCCAAAAAAAGGAAGTTTTGTTATGTCCGAAGTGATGGATCACGATCTCTCGCAATTGATCGCTCAAGGTGCCGAAGACGGTTATCTGACCTATGACGAGGTCAACGCGTACCTGCCTGATGAAGACGTCAATCCGGAAAAACTCAATGGCCTACTGATGGCGATCGAGCGACGCGGCATCCAGTTGGTTGAAACCAGCGAGAAAAAAAGGCTCACTCAGCAATCACAGGCACCTGCCAGTACCAGCCGCACCTCAGCGGTGAATCTGCGAGGCTTGCCCAACGATGGCGACCCAGCTGCCCAAGGGGTCGCTGTGGATGAGGAGGCCTTGGCCGAGGCCATGCCACAAGTGACCGCCGAAACGCCGACGCCAACTCTCGCATCGGCAACGGACATGCCCAAAGCGAGTGAAGACCCCATTCGCATGTATCTGAGCCAGATGGCAGAGATACCTTTGCTAACACGCGAAGAAGAAATTGCACTCGCCAAAAAGATCGAGATCACGCGAAAGCAATATCGACGTGCTCTGCTTGAGTCGGATTACGCACTTCGCGCCACGGTCGAGACGCTGCACCGCGTCCATACCGGTGAACTTCCGTTTGACCGGACCATCAAAGTGTCACTCACCGAGCGTTTGACCAAAGAACAGATCTCGCAGCGGATGCCGCACAATCTTCGCACACTGGATTACTTGATCGAAGAAAATCGCATCGACTTTGATGTCTTAGTTCGCAAGAGCGTTTCTCCACGACTGAAGTCAGCCGTGCGCACACGATTTCTTCGACGCCGTCGCAAAGCGCTTGAGTTGGTCGAGGAACTGTCGTTGCGCAGTCGCCGCGTCACGCCGCTACTGCATCAGCTCGAAAAGATTTCCGGTCGCATGACATTCATTCGTAAGCGTTTGAATCAACTGGGTCACGATGCCGTCAGTCGGGATGAAGCGGCTGACCTTCGTCAAGAACTTCGTGAATTGATGATGGTGACGCAGGAAAGCCCAACGAGCCTGCACAACCGCATGACGAAGGTTCGCCGACACTTCGATCAATACGAAGCCACCAAACGAGAACTCAGCGCGGGCAACCTTCGTTTGGTTGTGTCCATTGCCAAGAAATACCGAAACCGTGGCTTGTCGTTTTTGGATTTGATCCAAGAGGGCAACACAGGATTAATGCGTGCGGTGGATAAATACGAATACCGTCGGGGTTTCAAATTCAGCACGTATGCGACTTGGTGGATCCGACAAGCCATCACGCGAGCCATCGCTGACCAGGCGCGAACCATTCGGATTCCAGTCCACATGATCGACGTGCTCAGCAAGTTGCGACAATCACAGAAACGATTGACTCAAACGCTGCGCCGCGAACCCACCTACGATGAAATTTCTCAGGACACGGACATTCCCGTTGAAGAGGTCCGGCGTGTCATGGACATCGGGCGGCACCCGGTGAGTCTAGATCGTCCCGTCGGCGAAGGCGAAGACAGCAGCTTTGGCGAATTCGTTCAAGACAACGAGAACGATAATCCGGTCCGCGTTGCAGGTGCGGGCATGCTGCGAGGCAAGATCGATGAGCTTCTCAAAACGCTCACCTTCCGCGAGCGTGAGATCATTCGCCTTCGCTACGGACTGGTTGATGGTTACAGCTACACGCTCGAAGAGTGCGGCCGAATCTTCAAGGTCACGCGGGAACGCGTACGCCAGATTGAAGCCAAGGCGGTTGCCAAGCTGCAAAGCCCATCGCGTGCCGAACGTTTGTCGAGCTATCTCAAGCCAGTCGCGTAGGCGCACGATCAAACACCGCGATCAGGGCAGCGGACCGAAGGGATCAAAACTCCCTGGCGTGGCCGAGTCCGAATCGATGGATTTCTTCGTGTCTGTTTGGTCTCTTCCGATAGCTTGGTCTTCATTGGCATTGGAAATGATCAACGACGACGCATTCTGATTGATCGTCGAAGTTCCGGTCGAACCGGCGCGCTGCGTCGATTCGGCTGGATCGGTTTGCGATGCGTAACCCGATGGTGCTTCCGAGGTGGTTTGCAACATTTCGCCTGAAGTGAAACCAGCCACCGTTAACGTGACTAGTGACGCCGTCGCTGCTACGGCGACACGAGCAGGATTCGATGCAGCTGCGATCGGCAATCGACCCACCGTCGCCGCGACCAGAGCAAGCCATGAAATCTGAAGTGTCGCCGCCATTGTCCACGGCAGTTCGGAAAATGCAGCGGCCAAGCCAATCAAGAGACTGACGCCCAACGACATGAGCAGTGGCAAACGCCGACTGCCAATCAACACACTCAGCGTCGCGACACCCAAGATGCCAACTGCAACAGCGTACGCAAGACTGCCCGTCGTCGCGATCGCGACCGCGGACCCAATCGTGGCAATGACCCAGCCGACGATAACCGGTTGAGTCCAAGTGGGACTGTCGCCGCTTCCCAATATCATCAGCGTTATCAGCGAAAGCGACCATCCGAAGATCAGCGCTGTCGTGGCCGGATGTTGCCAAAGGCTGGCCGGCTCACGTAGATGAATGCTGCCCCATAGCAGCCAAGCGGGAATCAGAATGCCGAGGACAACCACAGCTCCAATTTGCCAGCGACTTCGACCGTGAAGCCACTGAACCGAAGCACCAACAATCAGCATGATCACTGGGAGCCCGTCAAAGGCCACGCGAGGTCGGATCAAGCGAACCAACTCGCCCGCATTCAGAGAAGGCAAAATCGCCCAACCAACTGCCGCCGCGGCCGCCAACGCCCAGTTTGACGACGCAGATCGGCGACCCGCTCGAAATCCCAAAAGCAAACCGAGGATGGCTGATGCCCCCGCAGCAGCCAGCATCGACTGCGGATTCACTGCTTCAAACCTTCGAAGCTGATCATCAACGTGACGTCATCGCCCAGCTTGGGCACATAAGTCGTCATGCCAAATTCAGATCGTTTCAGCGTGGTACGGCCCGCAAATCCAATTCGTTGCTTGCCATAAGGGCCGGCTCCCTCACCAATAAACGTCAGTGGCAAGACAATCGTCTTGGTTTGACCGTGCATCGTCAAATCACCGGTGATGTTCAGGGTTTGACCATCCACGCTCACACTCTTGCTAGTAAAGGTGATCTCAGGAAACTGCTTGACATTGAAAAAGTCCGGGCCGCGAAGGTGCTCATCACGTTTTTCAACTTGCGTGTCCAAACTGGCCGCATCAATCGTGAATTGGAACGTCGCCTCAGAGGCATTCGACATGTCGACGGAGAATTCGCCGCCATATTTGCCAAACATGCCGTAGCAATAACTGAGCCCAAAGTGATTAATCGCAAACACAATGGACGTGTGTTGATCATCAAGAACATAGTCGGCACCGCGCGTGGGTGGACTGACTACCGATGCGACGATGGCCAGCATGGCCAAAGTGCAAGAACGCATGATTGACATCGTGAACTCCTGGTGAGTGAGGAAAGACGCAAAAGTTTTACATGTAATATATTTTGGTGTCAAGCATTAAACATTGCGTCCAAAAAAGTAGGCGGCACACTAATGGTGCTGAAGCGATCGGCACACCGAGTGTGCCGGCTAACGTGGACGGCACACTCTTTGTGCCGAAGGAAAGAGTGAGCTTAGTCGTTCCAAATCGTGGCGACGTCGTCGGCGAGAAGACCAAGCATCTCGTCGTCGTCGTCATCGCTTGCCGTTGCAGCATCACTTGCGGCAATGACCGAATCAGCAGCGACGTCCAACTGCGTTGCTCCAGTAGCTGGCAACAGAGGCTCATCGGGCTGCGAACCGATGACGATCGAACTGGTCGCCGCACTGAGCGATTCAGTCGAATCATCATCGGACGACTCAGCGGGACCAATTGGCTCGGGAGCACTTTGGCGTCCCTGTGAACCGACTCCGTTGAGATAATTGATCACGCGAAGCGCGTCGACCGCGGTGACGCGACCGTTTCCGTCAACGTCGAAAAAGAATTGCGATGAGGCTCCCAAGCCAGGCTCGCCAGCCGCATCGAGCTTCGACAGCTCGTTGATCACCAACAGAGCATCAACGGCGGTACCAAAACCGTCACCGTTGACGTCCACCGGGAAGCCCCGGTTTTGAATGGGTTCACCACCAGCAGCCAGTCCAATCGTAATGTCCAGACTGCGATACTCGATCTCATCAATGGGCACGCCTTCCTGACCAAAATTGACCACGGTTTCCTGCTGCGGGAATCGATCCGCCGGCGAAGATGCAACCCGTGTGACGCCCGGTTGCAGTGCTCGGAAGAAGATCGTGGCGAGATTATTATTGCCATTCGCCACCGTGTCATTGGTGAGCAGGAACGATCCAAACTCATCAATCAAACCTGGATTGGCATCGACGCCGACGGCTGCCAACACGTTGAACTGGGTATCGAACCGCACATCAAAGTTGAAATCAGGCGCAAGCCCCGCAATCGATTCGCCAAAGGTCGGTTCGATTGCCCCGGCATCGTAAAGCACATCCAGGAAGCCTCCAAAGACGGTCTGCGCTGGCTGCAGACCTGGAAGAATCTCTTCCGCCTGGACCAGAACGCCAAAGACATCCCCAACATTAATGCTGTCTGCGGCGATCGGGTTACCGTTGATATCAACGGTACCGAGCACATACCGAACTTGTGGATCAGCAAGATCGCCAACCACCAATGTCACACGACCCGTTTGGACGACCGTTCCAAACTCACTGCTGTCGATTGTGATTGTGTAAGTGAAGTCCTCAAATCCAGAGAAGCCAAACGCGGGACGATAATTAATCACGTCATCGTCAGCCGACGCCGTTCCTCTGTTGTCGACGGATAACGTTCCGTCGGATGCTGGGATGCCGCGGCTAATTTCAAGCGAACGAATCTCACCCGGCACGAACAAGTCGTTATCAAGCACATCCAGTGCGGTAAACGAGGACGCGGAGAACACATCGCCGTCCGCATTTTCGCCGTCATGGAATGCATCGTCGATTGCCGCAGGGAAGTTGTCACCGCCCGGCGCGATTGTCAGTTCCAAGAAACCTAATCGCTGCTGCTCAACCTCAACGGGTTCCTGCCGGACCTTGATCGCATCCGGGGGTCCAATCAGGTCGTCATCCTCGAACAAGATTGCCGAGTCGCTAACAACATCATCAGCCTGATTGGCTTGGAAAACGACCACACCAGTTCCCGTCGCTTCCATCGTGACGGAAAATAGGAGTTGCGGGTCAGTACGGAATCGAGCCTCGACCCGGGCATTCGCTTCGGCCTGGGTTTCCGGCGGGATCGGAACGGGCGATAGTTCAAACAGCGGCTGTGTCGAACCAATGTCATTGATCAAACCCGGTACCGACGTGTCGCCCGCTTGAAACACGTCCGTGTCGCCAACGCTGCTGCTGATAAAGTCGCTTCCGAACACGATGTCGGGATCGCCGTCGCTGTCACCATCGACAAACCGTACGAGCTCGGCGGTGTAGAGCACATCGAGGTACGCGGCCGCGACGCCTTGGGGATCATCGACGTTGACAAATCGAGGATCGGTCGGCGGAAGCAAGTTACTGCGAAGATCATCAACGAACACTTGCAGCTCGAATTGATCACCCGCCTGCAGAGTGCTCACCGGCGAACCGTTGGTATCAACCACAGCGAATGAATAACCCAACAAGTCATCATCTTCAGCTGCGGCTCCCACGACCACGGTCACCTCGGCGGTATCGCTGACGCCGTTGGACGTGATGGTGTACTCAAACGTCTGTGTGCCCGCAAAACCCGGCGGTGGGCTGTACGTCACTGACTGATTTTCTTCATCGACTTGGACCGAACCTCCTGACGTGCCGTCAATACTCGCAAACGAGATGATGAAATCACCCGCGGTCGATGCAATGTCGTTTTCGGTCACATTCAACGGAACAGCGGTATCACCCTGAGCAATAAAGAATGTGTCATCGACAGCAATGGGACTATCGCTAGTGAATGCCACATTCACCGTCACCGTCGTTGTGAAGGTGTTCGAGTCGCTGTCCTCGACCGTGTATGAGAACGTGTCGATTCCGGTGAAGCCCGGCCGCGGCGTGTAGAAGAGCACCTCATCGCCAACCGAATCTGAGCTTATTTGAACCGTCCCCGAAGCCCCGGCTCCCGCGGCGATGATGTCCAACGGATTAAAGCTCGTGTTGAAATCATTCAACAACACATCGAGGACACGGGGCACGTACGGCGGATCACCCCCCACATTGCGTGGTGCATTAAACGTGTCGGGCGAGACCGTGTCACCGCTTCCCGCTGCGGTGATCCGAATCACGTGGTCTTCCACTTCACCGACAAACGCCGGACCCAGAGGCGTCAGATCACCGTCATAGCCCAAGCGGAGGAGACTAAAGGTGTCGCCGGCTTGGGCGGTGTTCGGAATCGCAAACGTGACGGCTTGGTTCCCGCTTGCCGTGACCGACTGAATCGGCAATGCCTCGCTGGCTTCAAATGAATTGCTTTGATCAAAATCAATCCAGCCCTGAAGGAACGCCGTCTGGCCAGTTGTGTTAGTGACTTGAACGTTGATCGTGCCATTGCTTCCAGCACGCAACACTTGATTGACGGACAATCCGTCTTCGTCGTCAGGCACCGACGAAATGTCGTCGCCGAGTGCGTCAGAGCTCGGCTGGCCATCGACTTCACGGTCGACTTCCGTTCCGATCGACAATCCTGCGATGATCGCGTGCCGCGGACCATCGTCGGCCAACAGCGTCCCAAAGAGGCTCGGTGCGTCACCAAAATCAATTGACGCACGCATGTTGAAGTCGCGATCGGAGAGCGGTGCCCCATCCGCAATCTCGTTGTATTCGTTTTCGGGTGGGCCGGGGAATACGACTTCGAGTCCGATGCCGTTGACAACGCGGATCGCATAAGGCAGTCCGGTTGGAGTCACGTCGAGTGAGTAGTTGCCGTTGGCATCGGTGACGCTGGATGGCTCACTGGTATCGGGAATATTGTCGCCATCCAGGTCCGCATAAACAAACACGCCAGGGATTCCAGCCAGCGTGTCCACATCTAGAACCTGGCCCTGAACCCCCGGATTCAGTTCGGTGAAACCAAAATCGGGTAGCGATGCGAGAGATCCCGTTGCGCGGACCGCAGTTCGCGATGTTCCACTCAAATCGGTGATCGTCCGAGTATTCAACGGCGAAACATTTGACGACTCAAAATTGGAGGGAACGATCGCATAAATATCAGGACCCGGATTGGTCGTAAAAACACTTTGCGGGGCGGCAAAACTGTACGAGCCATCGCTGGCTGAAACTGTGGCAGGCTCACCAGGATCTTGAATCCCGTCGCGGTCCAAATCCATGAATAGCGTGACACCGGGCAAGCCAGAATCACCGAGACTACTGCCATCACCCGCCTCATCACCAAACACCGTTCCGGTTGGCAATGTGCCTTCGGTTCCAGTCGACAATCCGAAGGCCAATGAGGACCCGATAAAGTTGGTACCAAAAATACCTTCGAGCAGTGAGAAGCGATCAGTCTCAAATAAAAGCAACTCGTCGTCGATCGTCCCTGCGATGCCATCATTGCCCACTTCCTGAAGCTGACTAAACGAGTTGACCGAACCACCTTCATCTGAAAGCGTCGCCGTTGGGTTTTCCCCATCCGTATGTCGCATGCCAAAGATATGACCCGCTTCATGAATTGCGACATTGGCCATGAAGGTACCGATGGCCTCTAACCGCCCAATCGACTCGACCGGAAAGTCCGCACTCAACCCTGCGACAACATCGAACTGAACAACCGCGTATTCATTGAGCAAGAAATTGCCGACGTCAACTGACTCGGCAATGAGCGCGCTGAATCCATAATCCGCCTCGGTGCCGGACATTTGGATCCGAGACACGTTAGGTGCACTTCCGGGATCGGGATGATCGATGCTGTTGAGCACCGTGACCGCGTAGTCACCAGGAATCCCCGTCGAAACAAAGTCACCGTTCAGATTGCGATCGCCGATGTTCTCGTACGCCGCTTCAAACTTATTGATGATCTGACGCACAAAGAATTGATATTGAGCATCACTGACACCAGCGAAGCCATTGTCAGATAGTGTTTCCTGAAGATCCGGTAACCGGACAATACCGCCAACGGGAGCGTTCTCATCGGTGTACAACGCGGTGAGCAAATCGCGCGGGAACACACCACCATCAAAATCCAAGAAAACAATTTGGCGTTCGCCAATCGGCAACGACTCCGTGACAGGCCGATAGACTCGCAACCCCAGGGTGTAATTGATGGTCGTGGTGTTAGCCGCGACTTGGATGTAGTACGTCCCACTTTCGGGAACAACCTGTGCGAAAGCTTGCTCGCCAAAGGTTTGCAGGGGAGAGTTGGCTGGATAGGTCGTTGACTGTTCCTCGCCGATGACATTTGGGTCACCGTCAACGCCAAACCAAATACTGCCTTCAGTTCGACCCTGTATGCGACCTCCGCTTTCATTAAGCCCCAATAAAACCGTGAACTGGGTCGATGCTCCGATTGTCGCTACATCGAGAATATCACCCGCCTTAAGATTCACCGCATAGGTGTCGATGTCCGTTGTGAAGCTGACATTACCACGAGTTTCGAAACCCGCCGTACCGCGGATATCGATCGTGTCTTGCTGTCCCGGCATCAGGCCGAGTGGGACTTCCTGGGCATCTTGGAAAAAATCGTTTTCGCCGAAGTCGCCGATGCCTTCATCTTCATTGACCTGAAAGGCGGTGACCGTGCCCACGTTGCGAGGTCCGTCAAACTCTTCCAGCGTGCCGTTGTTGGCAATCAACCCCAGGCCGCCAGCGAGCAACTGTCGATTTTCAAGACCCTCCAACGTCAATCGCCGTTTGTCACCGAAACGATCGCGACGTTTGCTAGGTCGAGGACGTCGTTTGCCTGACCGTGCCGTGGACGTTTCAGAAGGCTGACGATGAATCATCGAGGTTCTCTGTGAGCAACATCCGGCCAACACGATGCGGGCGGCAGGATTCGGGGGTAGAGGAGTGGCGGCCGTAGCGAATCAGCACCGAAAATCAGCACTGAGTAACAGCACTGCAAAGCAGCCCTGCAACGCCGTGACACGCGGGATCGAGTCTAGTTACGGGGTCGATAGTGTCAACGAAATGCCTTTTTGGGACGGCTAGGCAACCCAAAAAGTTCCCCGATTCCGGCGTGATCCGTTGCGATCGGCACAACCCGACCGGCCCGCGAACCGGCGAACTTTAACGACCCAGTCGACTTTGATCGGTCGCCGCCACCAATTCCATCCGGTCAGCGGGAGTCGTCGATGAATTGTCGAGCGGCTCACAAGTTTGTTTTTGAGGACAGCATGCTCGACGACGCATTTCCCAGTTCGAAAATCGACGCCAACTCGAACGGCGCGGAATCAATCAGCCCACATGCTGCCCACCCGGTGTCCGCTGGCCCCTTCACCACGGGATCCTCGGGGCCGCAATCGGGACAGATCATCGGCATTTGGCGATTGGGGCAACCGCTCAGCGTGAACGATGACCCAAACCGTGCCGCCCGTCTGTTTCGTGCTCAACCGGCCGATTCGGAAGGCAGTCCTCGCTACGACTATGTTCTCAAAACGGTCGCTACCGGCTTGACGACCAGTCAGGCTGACGCGGAACAAATCGGAGCATCGATTGCAGTCGCCAACGTTTCCCATCCAAACCTCATTGCCATCTTGGATGCGTCCGCTACCGGTGCGACGCCCTTTATCGTCATGCCGCACCTCGCAGCAATGACTCTGGAAGAGAGAATCGCGACAACCAATGCGATCAGTGTTCCGGTTGCGCTCTGGTTTGCTCGTCAAGTCGCCCAGGCGACGGTGGCCCTGCACGAAGCCGGACAAATTCATGGTGACATCAAGCCGAGGAATGTCTTGATCGATGATTGTGGTCACGCCACGTTGATCGACTTGGGTTTTTCGGCGCGAATCCACAGTCCTCTTCGGGGGCTTTTCCGAGGCACACCGGATTACGCGGCACCTGAACTGGTCGAGGGCACCACGGCCGCATTGCCCGCGATGGATATCTACGCCATTGGCCGTGTGTTGTGGCAGTTGCTTGCTCATGCACAGCCCACCGATGCCGCATCGCTATCGGCCATCGCCGATTTGATCGAAGCGACACTGGACCCAACGCCCACCAATCGCCCCGACGCAACGAGCCTGGTCGCAAGCCTATTGCAGTTGGAAATCGAGACGCTGGGCGATCACATCAGACCGTTATCAAATGCCCAACACCGCGCGGCTTAGCAACGCATCAACTGCCCAACAAATCGCGTCAGGCCCATCAGCATACCCGTGCGAACACACGAATTAAATGCTGGAGGCAGCCTGTGCATGACGGCATGTCACTCATTAAGCAACGAGTGATCAATAACTGTCGTACCAAACTGTCTCTCCCGGCCCCGCGTAGCGGGAATAGCCGGGAGAGATCTCGAGAGAGGGCCAAAGAATTCGCCAGTTATTGATCGCTCGTTGCTAAGTTGTCGGCATGCAGCGACTTGACTGGACGGGGCGGGTCTAGCCTTTCGTTGATCGTTGTCGCAACTCGTTCACCGCATCGAGCACACGGTCGGATTGAGACTTGAGATCATCCCAAAGCGAATCAATCTCATCGATCGTCTCCGTTTTGACTGCTGACTCAATACGCGATGCGACGACCTGAAGACGACGAGCACCCAACAATCCACATGCCCCTTTGAGTGTGTGAGCGGTTCGGCCCAGCGACTTCCAGTCTGCTTGCGCATGTTGTTCGCTCATCTGCTGAATCAACTCGCAACACTCATCATGAAATACCCCCGCCAAACGCAACACGCCCGCAGCACCACCCGGAATCCGAGATCGGGCCATATCGAGATCCAAACAATCTGCGTGCACCCGAGATAATTGCAACGATGTCGACGAATCAGACATCATTGGGTGTGTCTTATCGCGTGCAGATCCCACGGACGTTTGCGATTCATCAACGATCACTCGAACCGGTCCTGGGCGGTCAGGCTTCCCCGAAACTCTAGGAAACGATCGGTCCGTCTTGTTCGCGTGTTTGTCCAGTGTGGCTCGCAACTGGCGGCGCAGGATCGGCTTGGTCAGGTAATCATCCATTCCCGCTTCACGACACGCGATCGCATCTTCCCGCATCGCAGCAGCGGTTAACGCAATGATGGGAATGTGTTGCCCCGTGTCACACTCGCGTCGACGGATAATTCGTGTCGCTTCCAATCCATCCATCACAGGCATGTGCATGTCCATCAGGATCAAATCGAACGAACCAAGCTCCCATTGCGCGATCGTCTCACGCCCGTCGCTGGCGATGCTGCACTGATGCCTCAATGATTGCAACAGTCCTGAGATCACGTGCTGATTGGTCAGACCATCCTCGGCCACCAAAATCCGCAGTCCTCCTGTTTCGGCGTTTGGCAACTGATCCTTGCTACCGACTTCAACGCCCAAATGGGAGTCAGGGTTTGTGCCAACCAAGTCTCGCTCGTCGTCCCGATGTTCATCGCTGAGCGCCGACGAGAGCTCGGCTGCAATCGCCATGGTTAGGTCAAATGAGAACGTGGTGCCAACGCCGATCTCGCTACTTAATTGCAACTGCCCACCCATCAACTCGACTAATTGACGACTGATACTAAGCCCCAGGCCTGTCCCGCCAAAACGGCGTGTCATGGATGTGTCAGCTTGCGTGAATGCCCGCAGGACCTGGTTTTGCTGGGACTCGGAAATACCAATGCCGGTATCGGAAACAGCAAATCGCACACCACAACGCGTCGCATCGCCGGACGCCTCACCCGGACTGATCTCGAGACTCACACGACCCTCATCAGTGAATTTGATCGCATTGCTGAGAAGATTGACCAGCACCTGTTGCAGGCGACCGGGGTCACCGATGAGCCGCGGCGGAAGCTCCGGATCAATTTCAAGACGAACGTGAAGCCCCTTTTCTTCCGCCTTCCATCGCAGCGCATTGAGCGCTCGGTTGGCGACCGCCGCGATTGAAAACGAAACGCGTTCCAACGTCATTCGCCGAGCTTCGATCTTGGAAAAATCGAGAATATCGTTGATGAGTCGTAACAACGTTGCCGAGGATTCGCGAATGACCCGCACGTGATCTTGTTGGGCATCGTCGAGCGACGTTTGTTCCAGCAGCTCAGCCATACCGACCATCGCATTAATCGGCGTGCGAATTTCATGCGACATGTTGGCCAGAAATTCGCTCTTAGCCTGATTGGCCGCATCAGCTCGTCGCACGGCCGCCTGCAGTGCAGCCTCGGAATGTTTCAGCTCGGTGATGTCTCTTGAAATCCCAAACGTGCCGATAGTCCGACCATCGGCATCGCGAAGTGGCATCTTGGTCGATAGGCACCACGTATCGTCCTGATCATCCCACGTTTCGCGTTCGACGCGGTCAACCAACGGTTTGCCGGATTGAATGATTTGCAACTCATCCTGCCGAGCCGCCGAGGCGTGCTCTGGCGTAAAGATGTCCGCATCGGTGCGTCCGTAAAGCTCGTCCACGCTGGTCAAACCAAATTTTCGAACCATGGCCTCACTGACGCGGACGAATCGACTGTCGAGATCTTTGAAATAGATCGAATCGGGCAAATTCTTTAGCAACGTCGTCAACAACGATTGCTCGTACTGTGATGTTCGCTCGGCAACGACGCGATCGGTCACATCCCAGAACAGAACTTGCACGCCCAGACGATGACCACGGTGATCGTCAATAGGGCTTTTGACCCGTTCGATCCAACCATCGCTGCCATCAGGACGCCGACTGGACTCAATGTTGTGCAGCGATTGGCCGGTCTCCATCACCTTGCGATCGTCGGCCGTGTAGATCGCCGCTTGCTCGGGCGAGAACAAATCCGCATCGCACTTGCCAATGACGTCTTGCCACTGAACACCTCGCCAACGCAAATACGCGTGATTGGCAAAAACGCGACGTCCATCAACCGACTTGATCAGCAAACTCAAGGGCAGGCTGTTGGCCAATGCCCGATAGGTCGCTGAAGTCTGAAAAGCTTGCGTCTCATCGAATCGAGGCATGAATCGCGTCCGCCATGAATTGGGAATCTCGTTATCATAGCGACCGCCGCGTCCCCACGACCCAACGATGATCCATGCTGTTCCAAACCGGTTCCCCCACCACTTCGCTCACCATTGACGACCTTCGCGAGGCGATGGGTGAGGTTTTTGAACAGCTTGGCCATCGCAAGCGTGTTCTCATTCTCCCTCCCGACGCAACGCGGCTGTTTAGCCGCGCCGGCGACATCACCGCGATCTGCTATGAAACGCTTGGTGAAGCCGTCACCGATATCATGCCCGCACTCGGGACGCACTCACCGATGTCGTCATCTCAAATTGAAATGATGTTTCCGGGGGTACCCGAAGCTCTCTTTCGGCCGCATCGCTGGCGAGATGACGTGGTCACGCTGGGAGAGATTCCCGCCGATTTTGTTCGCCAAGCCACCGGTGGTGTTTACAACAAGGCATGGCCGGCCCAGGTCAATCGTTTGCTGGTTGAAGGCGACCACGATTTGATCTTATCGATCGGTCAGGTGGTGCCCCATGAAGTGATTGGCATGGCGAACTACAACAAGAACGTCTTTGTTGGTACGGGTGGTCAAGACGGCATCAGCGAAAGCCACTACCTGAGTGCGGTTGTGGGCATTGATCAAACGCTGGGTGTCGCCGACACCGCATTACGAAAAGTGCTCAACGAGGCTCAGGAACGTTTCTGCAAGGACATGCCGCTGATCTATGTCTTGACAGTCGTTCAGCAAGAAAAAGACGGCACCAAACACACCCGAGGTTTGTTCATCGGTGACGACCATGACACGTTCTTCGCAGCAGCGGCACTAGCACGCGAGGTCAACATCACTCATCTACCCAAGGCACCAACCCACGTGGTCGCCTATCTGGATCCAGAAGAATTCAAGAGCACTTGGCTTGGCAACAAAGCGATTTATCGAACACGCAAGGCGATCGCGACCGGTGGAAAGCTAACGATCCTCGGTCCCGCCGTATGCGAATTTGGCGAGGACGAACGAATCGATCAGATGATTCGCAAATATGGCTATCGGCCTCGAGCGGAAATCATGCAGTTGGTGGCTGATCATCCGGATCTCGCTGCGGATCCTTCCGCGGCGGCGCACTTGATTCACGGCAGCCCCGAGAATCGCTTTGATGTCGTCTATGCGGCGGGCGAGCTCAGCGATGATGAAATTCGTTCGGTTGGATTTATCCCGGGCGATCTCGACGCATTAATGAAACGCTATGACGTCGCAAAATTGACCGACGGATTTCACACCGATGTCGATGGGTCTGAGTTTTACTTTGTCCAAAATCCAGCGCTCGGTCTTTGGGAAGCACCGATCTAACGCTCCGAGGCTCTAAAGCGTTTAGGCTACCTTCAAGCGATCGACTGCCGACGCCAGTACCGATAACCCGGCAAGAAAAAGCAAGCCGCCGAGACAATGCCAAAGGTTAGGTGACCGTGCGCTGGCACGAGCGCCATGGCCACCGAAGCCAATAACAATGCGATTGCTTGAAAATAGAAACGACCGCTTAGCATTCCCGCCTTGATCACGAACACCATCGCGCTAATCACGCCCAACATCGGTGCCAAATCCAACACATCCAAACCTAACCACCATTCCATCGGAAACAGCATCGCGATTGCGATCATGCTCGCACCCCACACATGCGCGATTTGGCGTTCGATGAATGTCACGGGGCCAATTCGCTGACGCAGCTTCCAAAACACGCCCGCCCATGCGCCCAAGCCGACAACCCATACCAAGACATAGATGCTTCGACGCTCAACGCCCATCTGATTCATCTCCCAGGTCAACAGGCTCGCCACCAGCAACACCAGCGAGTGCCACATCCAAAGCAGACCCCACTTTTCCAGCACCGCTGCGTGATGCGTCTCGCGAAACACGCGGGCGACGACCTGATTGAAGTGTCCGGATCGGGCGGCCACGCGTTCATCCGCCAAGTACGCTTCCAAGTCCTTGGCAAGCGCCGCCGCGGATGCGTACCGCAAGTCAGCGGGTTTTTGCAAACAGCGGATCACGATCATTTCTAAATCGCGATCCACCGTGGGTCGCAATGCACGTGGCGGCGTTGGGTCCTGCTCCATCACCAACATCACCAACTCCATCGGCGTGTCAGCAACAAACGGTGGGCGTCCCGTCAGCGCGAAATACAGCACGCTGCCCAGCGAAAACAGATCGCTGGCGGGTCCGACATCCGAGCGACGTCCTCCCGCCTGTTCAGGAGACATGTACGCGGGCGTTCCCACCAGCATTCCTGTCCGTGTGAGGTCGACTTTGGCGCCAACCTGCTTTGCCAGACCAAAGTCGGTGATCATCGCCGGTCCATCGTTGGCAATCAGAATATTGCTCGGCTTCAAATCACGATGCAGCACACCGGCATCGTGGGCGACGGCTAGGCCGCTGGCAATTTCCGAAACAATCCGCGCCGCTTCGCGAGGCGGCATTGGGCCCTGAGCAATGCGTTGCGCCAGAGTCTGCCCCTCAATAAACTTCATGCTGAAGAACGGGCGACCCTCGATATCACCGACTTCATATACCGGCACGATGCTGGGATGTTCCAGCGAAGCCGTTGCCGATGCCTCAGCCAGAAAGCGTTGCAGATCTGCGTCGCTTGCCAAACGACCACGCAGGATCATCTTCATTGCCACTTCACGATCGAGCGATCGTTGCCGTGCGCGAAAAACGACGCCCATGCCGCCGCGTCCGATCTCCTCAAGCAACTCGTAATCGCCAATCGTGGTCGGCAAACGCAAACTTCGCCAGCGATTCGATGACTCATCCGAACCAGATTGAGTGTCGTGCTGGGCCGGTGATTCTTCGGCCGCTGCACCAGCCGTGTCCGTGATCAGGATGGCTCCCCAAAGACGCCGCAGTTCGTCTGCTAAATCCGGGTTGTCACGACAAGCAGCGTCGAAGTCCACGATTTGCCCGCGGCACACTTGGTCAGTCAGCTCCGCGACCACGTCCGCCAGACGCTGTTCCTGATCGGACGAAAGGTCCGCCTCGATGGTCATTTTTCGAACGGATCGTCGAGGTTTTGCTCTTCCTGTTCGAGCAAGGTTCTCAACCGACGCACCGCTCGCAGGTATCGCATGCTCGCGGCCGGAGGATTAAGCCCCAAAACTTCCGCGATTTCGAGATTCGACAAGTGTTCGTAGTGTCGCATCATGATGACCTCGCGATCCGAATCATCCATCCGCAAGATCGCCGCTTCAACGCGACCAGCGATCTCACGCTGCGTCGCAATCGCGGCCGGCGTCATCTGTGGATCGCAAAGCTGAATGGCCAAATCCACCGACGACTCATCAACGCCATCGGGCGAGGCATTGATGGGTTGCTCGCGGTCCATGCTCCGTTTGGCACTGACGCGGTGCCGCCGATAGGTATCGATGATGTGATCCCAGGCAATCTGTCGCAACCAAAGATGGAACGCCATGGCGGGATCATCAAGATATTTTTCGAGCCGACCGCTCGCCTCAACCATCACCTCTTGGACCACGTCGCTGACGTCGACGCGTTGCTGGACCTTACGATCCAGACGCAGCTCAACCAATCGCCGGATACCACCACGATGGCGATCGAGCAACTGATTCACCGCGTCGGTACTGCCATCTCGGGCAGCAACGATCAGTGTTTCGGTCTTGTCGCCACGAGGCCAAATTGATTTTGTCATGCAGAACTCCGTCGGCAGTGTACCGGACCGCCAATGGGCTCTTTGGCGTCATTTTCGCAGAATCAGATTGCGAAAACGAACCGTCATCGCGGGACCGCGATGCAGCTGCAGCGCAATCACGCCTTTCGAAGCCGCTTTTTTTGTTTGCATGTCGGTCACAGCTGACATCAGCGCTCCGTTGATGTAGTGCTCGCGACGATCGCCAGTGACCGCAATCCGATAATCGTTCCACTGACCATCGTGAATGCCTTGAGCGAGATCATCAGCTGACGAGAACGTCTCAACTGCTTTCTTTCCCTCTTCAGAAATCGTCACTGACTGGCCCCGCGTTGCCAGAATGCCCCGTCCCTTTTCCTCATACAGGATGCCAGTGAAGCGACCGGTGGAATCGATGTCAGCCTGATACCCACCCACGATGAAACGAGTTTCATCTTTGACCGTGCTTAGGTACTGCACACCGGAATTGCCACTTTCGATCTTGTACTGAAACGACAACTCAAAGTCCCCAGCGACCGGAATATCCGAAACCAAGAACGTATTGGCGTCAATCGGATCGTCTTCACTGGTGCGGCCCACAATAGAGCCCTCTTCAATCGACCACAAATCATCGCGGCCCCGCCAACCATCCAAGGACACTCCATCGAACAAGACGACCGTTGACGGTGTCGTCGCGCCCGCATGAGGGATCAACGCAATAAAACCAACTAGCGTGGCTAACACAGTGGTGACGACGTACTTCACGATGAACAACTTGGGTGTGAGAAGTTGAAGGGTCTGCTGAGCTGCGCCCGCGACTTTGGAGACGAACGGCTATTCATCGCCCAGGTTAAACAAATGCCGCAGCGCTTCCAACAAACCGCGGGAATGTCCGTCGGCCGCATCGTCCCGGAGCGATGCCATCGGAGGATGCAACAGCTTGTTCGTCAGGCGGTCGAAGGACTTTTCGATTTCGCGTGCCGTGTCGGGATCAGCAACGCCGTTGAGTTTGCCAAGCAAGCGATCGTATTCCTGTTGCTTGACCCGGTCGGCACGCTGCCGCAATTGCCGGATGACCGGCCCGGTCGCACGCTGCTGCATACTGGCCAAGAACGCTTCGACTTCATCGTCGATGATTCGCTTCGCCTTCGGCCACTGTTTTTCGCGTTCACGCCGATTGCGATCGCATGCCGCTCTCAAATCATCAATTTGATAAAGATAAACGCCGGTGGCCTCACCAATGCTGGGATCAAAATCCCGGGGCACGGCCAAGTCCAAAACCAAAAGAACACGTCCGCCACGGCGCTCATGTAGCGGCGCAAACGTCGGACCATCAATCAGCGGTTGCTTTGCCGACGTGGTGCCGATTAACAGATCCGCGGCAATCGCTTGCTCGCCCAAATTCTCCAAAGGCTGAACATCGGTGTTGAACTCGCGAGCCAACGCAGCGCCACGATCGAAATTTCGATTGATCACGCAAATGTTGTTGGCACCGCTGCTTTTAAGATATCGAAGTGTTTCCTCCGCCATCTGCCCCGCACCACAAAGCACGACACGTTTCCCACGCAGCGTTTCAAAGACTTCAGGCACCACTTCGCCGACTGCCACGCTGGGAACACTCAGTCGACGTCGATGAATTGACGTTTCAGTCTGCACGCGTTTGGCAGCTTTGTTGGCTGCTTGAAAAACCGCATGCGTTGTCGGGCCCGTCGCATCAGCCAGGTTCGCCAAGTCGTAAGCTTGTTTCACTTGTGAAAGGATTTGCGCTTCACCCACGACCAAGCTGTCCAGGCTGGCGGCGACCAAGAATAGGTGCTCCACAGCGTCTCGATCAACGCGTTCTTGCAAATACGAATGCACAAAGTCCGCGTCCAACGACAAGACCTCAGCCATTGCCGACGAGAGCACCCGAGGATCGATCGAGACGGCTGACCCATTGCCAGGTGATGCCGGCGTAACGGCATAAAGTTCCACACGATTGCATGTCGAGACCATCACAGACTCGACGCCGGGCAATCGATGATGAAGCAGCGTGTAGAGATTTCGGACATGCGCGTCGCTGAACGACAACCGTTCACGAATGTCAACGGCGACATCATGGTGGCTGCAACCGACCATTTGCAGCCTCATGCCGAAACACTCACAAACGAGGATTGCGAGACCGTTTCGGATTTCACCTGACCATGCGAGCTACTCAGCACCGCACCGACGGCGAGAACCAAGAAACCAAAGCTAGCCAGTGTCAAATAAGCGATTTTGCGTCCACGGCTGGCCGGTGCGTAGAAGAATTCAATCAGCGTGGCAACGGCCAACCAAATGAACAACACCGCCGACAGAATGATCCCGCGATCCGTCCAAGGAATTTCGCCCAAGCGATTCCAATTCATGATCACACCGGAGATCAATCCCACGCCGACCGCGGCGGTGCTGATGATCAAACAACGTCGATTAAGGTTCTGCAACGATTCCAGCGTGGGCAGCCGGAGCGCCGAACCAGCTCGTTTGCGTTTCAATCGCGCGGACTGAACCAAATACATCAGCCCCGCCAAAAAACCAAAGAGCACCGCCGCCGAGCCGACCATCATCGATATGGCATGAACGTTCTGCCAAACCTGGGTCGCTTCCGAACGATCGAATGCGGGCAAGTCACGCACCGCAACGGCCAATCCAATCAGCGCCAATACGAGCGGGATGAAAAAAAAGCTCACGACCGTGTCGGGGCGACGCACGTACAGGCAAAAGAACGCGATCGCGATTCCCAACGCGACCATCAATGACCAATCGGTCCACGTTGCCAACCGACCCGAATTGGTCGCCGCGGCCGACTCGGAAGCTCGCAGCACCAAGTAAACCACGTGCGTGAACAGACCAACGCCCGTCATCGCCAACACCGCCAGTGCCCGACCGGGAATCCTGGCGAGCAGACGTACCGATTCCAACACCAGCACAACCGAATAACTGGTGAAGAAACACGTTACAGAAACTTGCCGCAAAACCTCCATCATGAATGCATTCTACACCGCGGCCCAGTTTGGCGAGATTGCCCCGAAACCACTTCAGCGAGCCGCGGCGAGTCGCCTTCAGCCAGTCAAGTCGGTTAGCTCGGCCACATCCTGTGCTGAAAATCGCTCGCTGAGTCGGGCTCCCATCTGCGCGACCACGCGAGCCGCCGCATGCGACGCCAAGTGACCCGACTGTCGCCAATCGAGTCCGTTCGTGATGCCGTACAAGATGCCACCGGCATACATGTCGCCCGCACCGGTCGTGTCAACTGCGTCGACCTTAACGCCTTCGACCGGGATCACTTCACCACCGTGCATGATGATCGATCCATTTTCGCCCAGCGTCATGCAGACGTTCTCGGCCGATTCGTGAATTTTGCTGGCACAAGCGATTGGATCATCGAGTCCGGTCAGGCTTCGAGCTTCTTCCTCATTGCAGAAAAACAAATCGACAGGACCACGAATCAACTCCCAAATCTCATCCCGCAGCATATTGACCAAAAAAGGATCAGACGCGGTCAACGCAACCTTAACGCCATTCTTTTTCGCCAAACTCATCGCGGCACCCGCGGCCGCCTTGGTAACGTCACCGGGCAACAAATAGCCCTCAATGTAGACATACTTGGACTTTTGAATTGTTGCTTCATCCACATCCGCAGCATTCAAGTGTTCTGACGCACCGAGATTCGTCAGCATGGTGCGTTGAGCATCATCGGTTATCAGGACCGCACAGGTGCCCGTCGGCGATGCGTCGGTGGGATCCACTTCAATGGTAACGCCCAGTTCACGGAGATCTTTTAAAAAGAACTCGCCGGTTTCATCGCCGCCAATCTTGCCGACAAACGCGGTTGTGCCTCCAAAATCCGCGACCGCCGCAATCGTATTGGCCGCCGATCCGCCGGCGCAGCGATTCAAGCTCGCGTCATCCAAACGTGATAGCACGCCTGCCTGTCGAGCATCATCGACTAGGGTCATGATGCCTTTGGCAAAATCAATTTCAGTTAGCAGTTGATCATCCACGCGTGACTGAATGTCGACCAACGCGTTACCAATTCCGTAAACATCAATGCTCATGTTGTTGCTGAATTCAGTGAAAAAGTTCGTCGCGAGTGCTGCGATTCGTGAGTGCTGAGAGTGAGAAGCGGTCCGGAAATCGTTTCGATATTTCCAACGTCGCCATCATGCATCGCCGTGCGGGGTCAATCCTTATTGCCGAATGTAACCCGTCAGCGTCAATCATCGAACCGGACAGCTTCGACGCAAATTCAAAGCAGGATGCAGGCTCAAATCAAACAAACATCGAAGCGAGCATGGCATCGAACTGGCCACGCGTTAATACCGTGCTGATGCCGGCCTGACGTGCCGCTGACAATCGCGTTACCTGCACGTGGGGACCGTAAGCAATCAACTTTGCATTGGGGCATGCGGACTCACAGCTGCCAGCGATGTCTTCTGTTAACCCGCTGCGTGTGGACAGATCCAAGATGACCCAACCGATCGGTTTGGCCACGTCGTCATCGGGTGGTCGCATCGACAATTTGAAATCGCAACCCGCATCCTCAGCGGCCGCGCGAACGCGGGAAGCAAACACGAGATCACCCGAAATGAACCAAACGGTCATGGGATCAGACATGGCGGAACATCAAGTGATAACGATGGGATAAAAATCGGTCGCTTTTGAAAACAGGCTCAACTCAACCCGTCGGTGAGCCGATGAACGATACGCACAAATCGATTCCCAACAAGCCAGCCATGACCGAATCCGTGACCGCCGAACCTGAAACGTTTGATGAAGTGGCTTTCGATCCACATCATGACGCGGTCCTTCGCATCAAAACGCCCGTAACCGTCACGCTCGCTGAAAAACGAGAATCACTGGATCGCATCCTCGCGTTGGTGCCGGGCTCAATGCTCACATTCGACACCCACTGCGACCAGCCTCTCCAGCTCAGTGTCGGAGGTCATCCCGTCGCAACCGGCGAAACGGTCAAGATCGGGGATAAATTCGGCTTGCGAATTCGCACGATCGGTGTCGCGCCCAGCGATTGAAGCCCATGTCGTGGTGGACGCGTTTTCTTCAGTCGACACGCGATCGAATATTGGATCGATGCGTGTTGCAACCCACCACCGATTTCCTTCCGGTCGGTAACCAAAAACGCTGCCGCATCACGTTACCCAACGACTGGGTGATTGAGTGTTTTGTTCACTTAGATCCATCAGATCAACATCGTCAGATCGTTGAACCTGAGGTGATTGCGACCAGCGCGTTCGATCATCTGACGCCACCGGATGATCTCGTGGTCAAATTTCCCGGCACCGGGGGTCGCGGTGAGCGATCGACGGTCTTTCCCGGCGATCTGATTCGAGGCATGCATACCAATCGGTCCACACCGGTACGCGTGGAGACATGGACGTGGAATCCTCCCGGCTACGGCAATAGCACAGGTCGAATCACGCTCCGCGGTCTGACGTCGGTCGCCCAGGACTGGTTGACGATGTTGACCCGGATGCGTTGCGGACCCGAAACGCGGATTTGGTTGGTTGGCAATTCACTCGGATGCCTGCCCGCACTTTATCTCGGTCGTGTTCAACAAAACCCCAACCTACTGGGTCTCTGGATTCGAAATCCACCACCACTGAAATTAGCCATACCACACGTGGCATCCCGCTATGGCGCGGGTCAACTGTTTAAGTCGATGGCGTCCCACCTGCCCGATGATTTGGACCCGATCGTTAGTGCATCGCAATGCAGCCTGCCGACGGTGTATTTGACGAGTCAGCTCGACGACTTGGTAAAGCCCCAATGGCAATCCCAAATCGTTTCGGCGCACTCAGGCCCTGCTCATCAGGTCATCCTGCACGACCTCGCGCACGATGGACTCATTGATGAGTCACACCAAGGCGTCATCGAGGATGCCATGACATGGTTGCTCGACGCCACATCGGTTGTGTCGAAGAATCAGTAACAACACCATCGTTTCATCATTGAGCCGAAGGCGATAGCATCTCTTGCGTATCCGCTGGTCAGGCACATCACCGACGCCGTAGGCTGCAGGCTACACATGTGGTTGCCGAAGCCACTGCATGGTGTGGTCGGCGAACAGCTTGAGAAACTGCTTGCAGTCGGAGCGAGATATTTCGCACCGGTTCCAGTTGGCCGAAACACAAATCTGCCCCCAATTGATGCACATCCCCAGCGTGATGTTCGTGTTGTGACGTGCTGGCGGCGCTACCAGAATGTTTTCCAAAAATGTATCGCCAACGCGTCGCTTTCCATCCTCTTCGGGGAACAGCTGCTTCATGCCGCGGGCAATATCGCCGGTATAGGTCAACACGCTGGTGGCCATGTTGCCGCTACGAAGGATCATTTGTTTGAGCAGTCTCGGGTGATCGGCTAACGCTTCTAAGCCTTTCAAAAAATCCATGTGCACGCGGCTGTCTTTGATGTGCTGGGTTTCAGCTTTGACACTCGCCAGCAGAGCCAACCAGTCCTCGCATTGGCGATGCGTACGACCCAAAAACGAAAAACTCAATCGGTTCGTCGCGGGTAATTGAAGATCACTCCGATCACGCAAATCGATCGGCATCAATAACCTCAAACGCGTCTTGGGTCGTTGGCTTCCATGCATCTGATTCCACAATCGACAAACGCGAAACAAGATCGAAAGTGACAAATCATTGATCGCAATGTCATGCTCGCGGCAACGACGCATCACCGATTGCGACGTGTCGACATCGAATACGTGATGC